>CAJTVL010000156.1 GCA_910579425.1 uncultured Lachnospiraceae bacterium
TTTATTCTGCCACAAAAGCATATATTATGTCTTTTTCAAATGCTTTATGTGGCGAGCTTGGTAAAACAGGAATAAAGATAACTACTTTATGTCCAGGGGCGACGAAGACGGAATTTGCTGCAAAAGCAAATATTCAAAACACATTGCTATTCAGGATTGGAGTTATGAAGCCGGAAAAAGTAGTGGGGATTGCTTATCACAAAATGATGAAAGGAAGAAAACTGGTTATTCCGGGGATATATAATAAGCTGTTGGTTGTATTTTCCAAAGTAATGCCTATGAGCCTAATAAATAGGATTACGATTCTTATGATGAAATAATTGTGGCGAGGCTGGAAAAGATACCATTGATTAAGCAAATACCGCCGCACTATGGCCATCATCTGCCATATGCGGCGGTCTGCCGTTTTCGCAGGCAGGTTTGACAGCAGAAACCGCTTGGAAAGCGGGGAAATCAGAGTTAATATGCAAACACGGTGGTTTGCGTTTGTGCCGCCTTGCGGGGGCAGCCGCCCCTTTTGTGAGGGATATTGAGAGCGGCAGAGGGGATATTAAGGATAAAAAATGTCAATCCAGTTACGCTGTCAAATCGTCTATTCACGCTGTCGGAGTTAAAAAAATTATTATTTTTCCGATACACGAAGTAAAGCATTTTTAGGGATAAATGCTGAAAGAAGGAGGTGGAGGAAATCAAAATAGCGGTCTGTGATGATGAAAAAAATATAAGGAGCTACATCTGTTCGCTGGTTCGGAAACAGGGAGTGGAGTGTGAGGTCACGGAATATGCCACGGCGGAGGATTATTTTTTAGCGGGGGCTGATCATGACCTGCTGTTTCTTGACATTGAGCTGAAAGGCCCGGATTCATCAATGGATGGTATGGAAATGGCAAAACGGATCAGGGGCATGGAAGATATCAAACAGCCCATCATCATATTTGTCACGGGCTATGAAAAATATGTGTATGATGCCTTTGACGTGGGGGCTTTCCAGTATCTGCTGAAGCCCGTTGACGAAGGGCGGTTTGCCGAGATTTTTCAAAGGGCGGCGCAGCAGGCTGGGCAGGGTAAAAGAGCGCTGATGATCCAGTATGGGAATACGGGAAAAACAATACCGTTAAGCGACATCTATTACATGGAAAGCCAGAACCATAAGATAGCCGTCCATATGAAGGACGGGGTTTTGGAGTATTATGCAAAAATGAGCGATCTGGAAGAAGAACTGCAGGGGCAGTTCTGCCGTGTCCACAAAGGCTATCTGGTCAATCTGTCCTATGTGGATGAATACAACAAAACAGAGGTAACGCTGACAAATGGGGATAAGCTCCTGATTTCAAAATATAAGTATGAAGATTTTGTAAAAGCGTACCTGCGGTTTATGAAATAGGAGGGCTGTCATTGAGCGAGGCAAGTTTTACACTGTTCCAAAATACAGCGGTGGGGATTGAGGTCGTTCTGTATGCCTGCTGTCTGACGGCATTTTTCTATCCGTATATGGCGGGGCGGAAAAGGGGGCATCCGGCAGATATCATAAAGATGCTGACTGTGTTTGCATCCTATTCTATCATCTATTTTTTTAACATGGCAGTCAGTATGGGAACATTGGTCTGCATGATTTCAGTAATAGTCCTGTTGACGCTGGCGGCAAGGTATTTAGGGATGGAAAAGAAAGCTGCACTGTTCATGGGGGTAGTATTCTTCTGCATCAGGAACTTGAGTTCGTTGGCGGTGGTGAGCGTGAATTTTTATATAATCAGGTATTGCGGAAAGGGGGCGGATGCGGCGAAGGTATTGCAGAACACTGCTTTGAATTTTTTCATGGTAGAACTGTTACAGTTTATGCTTTTTTTCGTGCTGCTGTATATGGCGGCACATGAGATCAAAAAATGCAGGATAGAGCTGCATATAGGGGAATTGTGCTATCTGTTGCTGGCGCCTGTGACGGGCATCTTGTTTGTAAATATCCTATTCCGGATTCTGACAGTGGTGGCTAAGGGGGATTTGATTATTCGGCTTTATGAGCAGTACCCGGTGCTGATAGGGATTGTACCTGTGTCTGCAGCACTATTTTATGCCAGTATTCTGGTGACCATAATATCCTATCAGAAAGTGGCAGGGCTTCAGGCGGAAAAGAAAAGATATTTTGTGGAACAGCAGCAGGTCCATGCCATACAGGAACGGATGGCGGAGGTGGAGCAGTTTTATGACGGCATACGCCGGATGAAGCATGAGATGAAAAATCATCTGACCAATATCAAGGGGCTGCTTGAGAGCGGGAACTATGGGGACATGGGGAATTACATTTCCAGAATGGATGAGAGCATGGATGCCTTTGAGTTTTCCATAAAGACAGGGAATACCGTTACTGACGTGATTGTGAACGACAGGCAGAAAGCTGCGGAAAAGCAGGGCATACGGTTCCGGTCAGAATTTACCTACCCGGAATCGGAAAGGTATGATGCCTATGACATCGGCATCATTGTAAACAACCTGCTGCAGAACGCCCTGGAAGCCTGCGGGGAGATGCGGCAAGGCGACAGGTACATTTTCATTTCCAGCAGGCAGAAGAGAAAGTTCTTCCTGATCGAGGTCAGAAACCCGTTTGAAGGGGAGATCATCATGGATGCGGATACGAACCTCCCAATCTCCACAAAGGAAAAGGAGCCTTTCGGAAGGCAGGGTTCCATGCATGGGATCGGGCTTTCCAATGTAAAGAGGGAAGCGGAGAAATATATGGGGGATGTGGATATCAAGGTAAAGAAAAATGAGTTCAGTGTAACGGTGATGTTACAGGAAAGGAGACAGGTATGAGCATCGGTAATGCAAGCGGCATTGGGGGTTAATCCGTATAAAGGGAGTGCGGAGTGAAAAAAGTAATTGCAGTAATTTCAGCGAAAGGGGGTGTTTGTCATGAAGTTTGACAGGGGAAGTTAGGCGGTATGTCTGCATGGAGGTAATGAACCGCTCGGACTTATTACAAGGGAGCGGATGCGGCTCTGAACGACAGAGGGGCTGCTATAAAATAATTGATGACAATGGAGGATTTGAAAAATGAGCGTAAATGGAATAGGGGTGGGTTTTCCCGCATGGCGTAATATGGGAAAGTCACAGAGGAATGGTTCGGGAACAGGATTTGCAGGCAGAATGGCTGGTACAGATATGGTGAGTGAAAGTTCTGGTTATAATTTCCTTTATTCAAAAGCGGGAGGAAGGTTTTCTGCATATGATGCATATTCCATAATGGGCAGTATGGGTTCAAGGTTTAATACAAATAATCTTAAGGCAGAAACAAATCAGCCAGTTGAAAAAGTAGAAAGTGAGCGGTATCTAATTGAACCGTCCGATGAGATATCTAGATATTGGCGTATATATGATAAGAAACTTGATAAATCATTTGAGTTTGATCCCAATAATACATCGGTACAAACAGATGGCAATTCGGGTAAAAATTACATCGTGGCGACTGACCCAAGGGGAGGGCTGATGGATGTCGTGCCCGCTGGCAGTGAGCTTATGGAGACATTGGCACAGTTTTTAAATGTCGATAATGCAGACAGTATTCCTACATCATCCTTAAATGAAAAATACACGATAGAGGTGAATGCGTTTACAGGAATAGAGTGCCTGAAAATCAAAGGGAACGAAGGCGGCGGTTCATGGCTCATGGTCAGCGATGAACAGCAGATGGGGAAATTGCGGGAACTGGCGGATATGTATAAGGAAAAGTATCCTAACCTTATAAAATCAGAAAGTGTGGCAATGGGATTTGCACAGGCCGAAGTAGCAGGTCAGGCTGTCAGGACAGAAGATGGAATCATGATGATTACCTGTAATGGGATGAACTATATGGATGATGCCAATCCATCCAAGAGCTGGGCTGTCATGTATCCAATAGGGGCAACGCATATGTATATGGAAATTATGAATGCAATGGCGGAGGGGTATATAGAAGCGAAAGACATCAAGGAATATTCAAAGTGGGAGAAATATTTTGAAGAAAGAGGACTGGAATTTGAAAGAATCTTATCAGATGAGGAATTGGAGCAGGCAGATAAACAGGAATCTGAATCAAAGACAGATATTATTGTTAAGCCAGATGGTTCAAGGGTGCTTGTAATGACAATGAGTATTGGCGGAATGGAAACTACAATGAGTTTGGAAATTTCCAAGCCGACAGAAGCACCAAATGAAAATTCAGAGCATGATACCGATAATAATATGCCATCTGATGATACCGGAATGGATACAGTATCGGATGAAGTGTCGAATATTTCAACGGAGGCTTAGAAAGCGTGGGCAGCTTTAAGAATACTGGTAGCTGTGCAAGAACAGATATGGTCTGACTGACAGAGGGGCTGCAATAAAAAATAATGGAGGACATTTGGAGATGAGTGTAAATGGAATAGGGACAGCGGGATATCCGCTGACAGGATACACGGCAAGGAAGATGGGAAGAAGTGTGGAATCCGGAACGGTGGGATTTATGGAAACGGTGGAAGAAAAGGCGGCGCAGGGCAGAGCAGCCGACCAGGACGAGAAAGCCTTTGAGATGGTCGGTCCCAATGCCCCGCAGGAAGTGAAGGATGCGTGGATGGATGCGGCGAAAGAAGTAAATGCGAATGGCATGGGAATCCGGGGCAACGGGATGATGAGCCACATATCGCAGATGATGGTGCATCGGCTTAATAAACAGCTTAAGGGCGAGACGGAGAATTTTGACATTCTTGGAAGCACAGTGGAATCTGCAATCCAGGCAACGAAAGAGGCACTGTACGATTTGGAGCATCCAAGGGTATATACGCCCAGGAGCATAGAGGTCCAGCAGGCCCGCATCAAAGAGGGAGAATTTTACAGGGCGTTTTTGGAGAGGTTGGAGCAGTTATAATAGATTTACAGAGGAGGGTGAAATAATGCAGGTCAGTTCGTCCAATGTTTCATTGCAGAACAGATATTTTCTAGGAACAGGAAGCATAGGCGGTATCCATCTGCCCGACTTTAATGATAAATATGTTTTCTCCAAAAAGAAAAGCGGCATCAGTGATGAGGAATACCGGAAGCAGATTCGGGAACAGGCATATGAGGATTTTGCAAAAGGGCAGTTCCAAAACAAATCCGAAGGATTTAACAGGCTGATGAAAAGCTACACATCGGAAGTATCCCCGGATAGAAAAGGAATCATCACTTCCGGGCTGAAAGCTGTCTCCGGGAACAGGCAGAATGTGCTTAAGCCCATAGACTTTGTGGCGACGCTGCTGGAAGGGAAAGTGAAATATCAGAAACTGCCATCAGGAAACAGCGATTACATAGAGTTTTACGATAAGAACGGTGAGATGGTGGCGACTTATTCCAATAATGGGTGGACGATGTATACAACCAATGCGGAGGCTTCCAGACAGACGGAAATGTGCATGATCTATAACGAGGCATGGGGAAATGCCAAGAGAGGGATTCCGCTGGCGGATGAAGAAACGGTGAGTGTGGAAAATCCGCAGAATAGCTTTGATGCCAAGGCATAGTGGAAAATTATCCCCAATAAACCACAGCCTGACAAGGCAGGGCAGGCCCCGGTGTTCCGGCAGATCGGGGAATCGGGGAGCAGGGAGGAGGTGAAGATCGGTATGGAATTTGACCGAGGAATATAAATAAAGCACCTTTGCATGGAGCAATAAACTGTTCGGACTTCTATTGAGAGAGCGGGGGCGGCTCTGACCGACAGAGGGGTCGCAATATTAAAATTGTGGAGGATTAAAGGTAATGAGCATTAGTGGAATTGGAACTTCACACTATCCTGCATGGCAGGAAGCGGG
>CAJTVL010000157.1 GCA_910579425.1 uncultured Lachnospiraceae bacterium
GAGAGAGGGATTGAGGCGGATGTGATCGTGGGAGCCAAGACGAAGGAGCTTCTAATCCTGGAGGAGGAGATGAAAGCAGTGGCAGGCAGTCTGTATGTGACCACAGACGACGGCTCCTATGGGAGAAGCGGCATGGTGACCCAGACCATTACCGACCTGGTAAATGAGGGAAAGCATTACGATGTATGTGTGGCCATCGGTCCTATGATTATGATGAAATTTGTCTGCAAGCTCACCAAAGAGCTTGGAATACCCACGATCGTCAGCTTAAACCCGATCATGGTGGACGGCACCGGCATGTGCGGCGCCTGCCGCGTAACGGTCGGGGGAAAGGTGAAATTTGCCTGCGTGGACGGACCGGAGTTTGACGGGCATCAGGTGAACTTTGACGAGGCCATGCAGCGCCAGCAGATCTATAAGACTGCGGAGGGCAGGGCTTTCCTTAAGGCAAAAGAGGGAGAGACCCATCACGGAGGATGCGGAAATTGCGGAGAGTAATAGAGTTTGGAGAATAAATTTCCAAACCATAGGTTTGTGTCTGCGCGGCATACACAAACCCGGTATGCGCAAAAAAGCCGCGCAGAAAAGAGGTAAAGAATGGACGTACTGAAAAAGGTTCCGGTGAGAGAACAGGATGCAAAGGTTCGGGCAGCCAATTTTGATGAGGTATGCCTTGGCTACAATAAAGAAGAAGCTATGGAAGAAGCGGCAAGGTGCATTAACTGCAAAAATGCCCAGTGTATCAAGGGCTGTCCTGTGGCCATTGATATTCCCGGCTTTATAGAGAAGGTAAAAAACGGGGATGTGGAGGCGGCCTATCAGGTGATCAGCGAAGCTTCCTCCCTGCCGGCAGTCTGCGGGCGTGTATGCCCCCAGGAGAGCCAGTGCGAGGGAAAATGTATCAGAGGGATTAAGGGAGAACCGGTTTCCATCGGTAAGCTGGAACGTTTTGTGGCGGATTGGGCAAGTGAAAACAGGATAAAGCCCCGGGGAGCAGAGCAAAAGAACGGCAAAAAGGTGGCGGTGATCGGTTCCGGCCCTGCCGGTCTTACCTGTGCCGGCGATTTGGCAAAGCTTGGCTATGAGGTTACTATATTTGAAGCCCTCCATGAACCCGGCGGCGTACTTGTCTATGGTATCCCGGAATTCCGTCTGCCCAAAGAAAGGGTGGTTGCCAGGGAAATTGAAAATGTTAAAAATCTCGGAGTAAAAATAGAGACAAACGTGGTAATCGGCAAGTCCGTTACCATTGACGAGCTTCTTACAGAGGAAGGCTTTGATGCAGTGTTTATCGGTTCGGGCGCAGGACTTCCCAAGTTTATGGGAATTCCCGGGGAGCAGGCAAACGGCGTCTTTTCGGCTAATGAGTATCTCACCAGAAGCAATCTTATGAAGGCCTTTGACGAGCAGTCAAACACACCCATTATGAAAGGGGAGAAGGTGGCTGTGGTAGGCGGCGGAAACGTGGCTATGGACGCCGCAAGAACGGCCCTGCGCCTTGGGGCGGAGGTACATATCGTATACAGAAGGAGCGAGGAGGAGCTTCCTGCCCGTGTGGAGGAGGTGCATCACGCTAAGGAGGAAGGCATTATCTTTGACCTGCTCACCAATCCCGTAGAGATTCTGGAGGATGAAAAGGGATGGGTTAAGGGAATGAAGTGCATCCGCATGGAGCTTGGCGCGCCGGATGATTCCGGCAGAAGACGGCCTGTTGAGGTTCCCGGTTCCGAGTTTATTATTGATGTGGATACTGTAATCATGTCCCTTGGGACATCCCCCAATCCTCTGATTTCTTCCACCACAGAGGGCCTTGAGGTTAATAAGTGGAAATGTATCGTGGCAGATGAAGAATTCGGCAAAACCACAAAAGAAGGGGTTTATGCGGGAGGAGATGCGGTGACGGGAGCCGCTACCGTGATTCTTGCCATGGGCGCTGGCCGGGCCGGAGCTAAGGGAATTGACCAGTACCTGAGCGGAAAACAGTAATATTTGTAAGCAATGTGCCGGAAAATGTTTCCGGCACACTTTTTAAAAGAATATAAACTAAGAAATAATTAATAATTATTTCTTATGAAATTAAAATCTTTATGGTATCGTATATGATATAATTTATACTGAATTTTGTATAGAAATTTTTTGTGAAAAGGATTATGGGAGTTATGAAAAAATTATTTGAAGAAGACGATCATGAGCAGGACAAAATGGAGAGGGCGAGGATACTTATGGCAGTCATCCCGGTGGTCCTTATCCTGCTGATTCTTGCTTTTATGCTGATAAAAAGCCGTATCGGCCAGGGCAGAGAGGACAAAGAAGATCTGCAGCAGAGTATTATGGACTATGCGGACGAAAAAAATGAAGCACAGGCAGGGGAGCAGACGCTGCCTGCCGATTCGTCGTCGGTCTCAACAGCAGCTCCAGGTGCAGACCCGGAGGGGGCCGGGGAAGGGGATAATGCATCCCCTCCAACAAAAGAAAATGAGGAGCCGGCAGCCGCAGAGGATAAAAACGAGACAGGAGAGGGGCTTCAATCGCAGCCGGGAAGGACGGCGACTCCCACTCCTTACAAAGAGGTAATGGAGACGGGGAAGAAGGACTACAGCAAGATTACGTTTCACAAGGAAGAACAGCTTGGGGATATGATGGCCTACTGGGCGGATAACAATCAGAAGGCCCTGGATGATTTGGCTTATCTGGATCATTTTATTGCCATGTCATACAGTCTTAGAGGAACTACGGATTTTTACTATTACGGGGATCAGGACGGCAACGGAACGCCAAACGGTAAGGGGATTGCCGTGTATGCGGACAACCAGTACTACTACGGAGACTGGAAGAACGGGCTCAGAAGCGGTAACGGCACCTGGATTCACTATCATATCCACCTGACGGAAAATAAAGGCGATCTGTATACTTACCATCAGTATACCGGCGGCTGGGCAGGCGACCTTCCCGAGGGAGAAGGTTCAGAGCATTATGATTATGACAAATCCCTGCTGCAGGCAAATACCAGCTATGTCGCCAATCGGATTGGCAGCTATGCCAAAGGGCTTGTGAATGGCGAATTTTATATGACAAGCATTTATCAGGATGAGAGTAGCAGCGAGTGGAACGCAGAGGCTAAAAACGGCGTGTGGAATTATCTGAGCGATTCCAAAGACAAAAAAGGAAACAGAACGGTTTACGTGGATGTCCATGACCCTAATAACTATACATGGATGCATCCGAGGGACAATTCCAATATAGGAGTCCCCTGCCTTCTTTCAAAAAACAGGGACAAGAACGGCGTTCCCAAGTAAAAACTAGTGGAAACCTCTGCCAATCCGTAGTAGAATAGATACGGGGAGGCAAAAGGAGGTATGGCTTATGGCATGGTGTCCAAAGTGTAAAAGTGAGTATGTGGAGGGCATTGGGGTATGTGCAGACTGCGGCTGTGAATTGGTTAAATCCCTGACCGCAGAAACCTCCGGTAATCCGAAAGCCGTAGAAGAAACCGCGGCTTTTACGGTTATGCCGGTGAGGGAAGAGGGAATTCGTCAGAAGGAATCAGAAAAAGAACCGGAAGAAGAACCTTTTTTCGAGGAAGAGCCGGCAATTACATACCGCCCTTTTTATGTCAACAATGAGGAAAAGGCGGATGAAAACAAATCTTCAGCCTATACCCTTCTCACCGTTGGCACAGCAGGGATTTTGCTGATGACCCTGGTTTTTGTGGAGGTGATCGACCTTGGAATATCGATTACCAATAAGTACATAGTTACCGGGGTGATGGGCGTTCTTTTCATCCTCTTTATCATTATGGGGATTGTGTCCATGAAAAACTCCAGAATTCTGCGCAAAAAGGCCTCCAAAGAAAATAATCTGACCATAGAAATCAAAAAATGGTGCGTTGAAAATCTGGAGAAGAGTGAGATTGACCATACTTTAAATCTTGCCGGAATACAGGAAGAGCTCCAATATTTTCAGCGCTTCGATTATATAAAAGCGGCAGTCCAAAAACAGTTTATGAATCTGGATGAGGGGTATTTGGACAGGCTTATTGAAGAGGTTTACTCTGAAATTTTTGAGGAGGATAACGATAACTCTGTAGAAGAAGCGTCAAATGATCATATCTTTAAGGAAAAAGCCGGATGAAGATTACAATAATCTGTGTGGGAAAGCTGAAAGAGGATTTTTACAAAAAAGCAGTTTCTGAATATGCAAAGCGTCTTGGAAGGTACTGCAGACTGGAAATCATTGAGGTGGCGGATGAGAAAACCCCTGAGGATGCAGGGCCGGTCATGGAGGAGCAGATTAAGGAGAGGGAAGCTGCCAGGATATTAAAGCATGTAAAGGAGGATGCCTATGTGTTTACTCTGGAGATTACAGGCTCACAGCCGGACTCTCTTGCTTTTTCCCGGATGCTTTCCCGCCTGACAATACAGGGTAAAAGTCATTTTCAGTTTATTATCGGAGGCTCTCTGGGCCTCCACAAAAGCGTATCTCTTGCCGCCAATCAGGCAGTCAGTTTTTCAAACATGACATTTCCCCATCAGTTAATGCGAGTGATTCTGTTGGAACAGATCTATAGAAGCTACCGGATTATGAATGGAGAGCCATATCATAAGTAAGGGCGGAAGGATAGACAGTTGCAGGAGGCAGAATGGGAGCAAAATTTATGAAGGAGATTCTTTTGACGGGATTTTGTGGTACATCATCCGAATTGATCGTAAATAAGGCAGCATGTAAGTCCCCGGTGCTTCCCAATGATAAAGTATTGGATTCTCAGATTCTTTTGGTACAGTTAGGTCGGCATGATTATAGGTATATTTTCAGTTTTGGACAGAAGCCTAATATCAAAGATAAGGTATATATTGAAACTACTGCAAGAAACGGGAGCAGGAGCTTCTATACGGACTTTGTATACGATAAATTGCAGGAGGCACTTAAAGGGGAAAAAATATCGGTTCGGATTTCGGATAATGTCGGGACATCTTTTTGTAATACTTTATACCGGAATGTGTTGGAATATATTTGCGATAAGATATTAGAAACAAAATTGCTCTTTCTGCATGTTCCATTCTGTATGAATATGACGTCGCCTGAGGATTTTTGTGAAAGAATATGGAAAGGGATTGAGAATTGCTGTTAGGCAGTGTATTGTATAAATGCGGATTTAGGGAGGATGTAATAAATGATTTTTAAGTATTGTGCGGAATGCGGTCATAAATTAGAGGATATTAAATGTGGTGATGATGATTGTAAGATTTGTCCCTTGTGCAAGAAATTATATGGCAATGGTCCCTTGCCCGTTGTAGAGGTGTTGGTAGTCAATGAGTTTAATGAAATACTTCTTTTAAAGCAGAATTACATATCGAAAACTAAATGGACAGTCGTATCTGGCTATATGAAAAACGGGGAAACGATTGAGGATGCTGTTACACGTGAAGTAAAGGAAGAAACCGGGCAGAATGTTATAAACTGTAAATATATATCCAGCTATTATTTTGCTCCCAAGCAGCTTATTATGATTGGATTTATTGCTTATGTAAAGAAATCCCAATTTTCAAACTCTGTTGAAGTGGATGACATTAAATGGTATAAAATGCATGAGGTAGATAGTGTCATAGCTCGTGAAGATAATTGTTCTGGTATGCATTGGGATAAATGTAGAGATTTATTATAGATTTCCCGTTAAAAAACTTCAGTTGAATGACTGTATGGCGGTAGAGGATGCGGGGGTGGGTTACAGTAAGATTGCGTTTTATTAGGAAAACACACTGCCAAAAGGATTTTGTGCTTTGGC
>CAJTVL010000158.1 GCA_910579425.1 uncultured Lachnospiraceae bacterium
TAACAGCCTGCCCACGTTGGAAACGCTGTTCCCGATCTGCTTCAGTTCGTCCCCAATGCTGTCAATCTGGTTGGCTGTTTTTTCACAGTCTGTCATCACATCAACCAGACGCTCCCGGTAATCGGAAAGCATGGACTTCACACCGGAAATTCCTGTCTGGAGAACCTTGCACATCTCCGCTTTCCCTTTTTCCTTAAAGGCACTGACCGCCTGTTGCGCTGTTTCCACCAAACTGTTTCTTACCGATGACAGGCATTCCGAAAGGCTTGTGATTTTCTCCTGAAGGTGCGCCACTTTATCCATGAGCTTCTCCGTCACAGATTTTGGCTGGTTTTCCTGCATCTGCGATAGCTGCTCCCGGACACCCTGTAATTCATCCACCATTGCGGTAAGCTGCATCTGCATACCTGCCACATACCAGAAAATCCCCATAAAATCCTGTGACTGCCCGTCCATGTCCTGCTGGTTAAGCAGCTCTATAAGCTGCTTTAATGCCTCATTTTCTTCCATGACCTGTTTTGTGTTCTGTTCTGCTGTTTCCATTTTTGCAATCCTCCTTTAATTTACGCATAATAAAAGACAGTCTTTTCCTGACTGCCCTCTGCACAACTGCCATTTCAACTTATAACTTAATAATCAATGACCTCTTTATCCGGAAAAAGCCCAATGATTTCTTTTATCGCTGCCTGTACCTGCGGATTCCCGCTAAACTCCGGCATAAAGCTGATAAATCCTATATCAATCTCACTTCCGGAAAGTATGTCAGCCTGTGAATCTTCCATCTTATCAGTCCCTACCACATGGAGATTGATACCAATGGAAGGGATACCGTTCATGCGTTCCGGCGGTATCTGCTGATATAATCTGACCGCTTCCCCTAATGTCCTGATACCCTCATGATATTCTCCAAGATTGTGGTATTCCCCACACTCCGCCACTGTAAACGTCACAATCGTTTCTTCTGTTTTCTTTTTTCCCATTGTCAAATTCCTCCGCTTTCCCATTTTTATGCAACAAGATACTTGTCTGTATCTTCCGTCATGTACTGCCCAAGATATTTCTCCCGGTGCGGCATGATAATATGCAGATTTCCATGCACATTGATCCATTCTATAACAAACCAGAACCCAAGCCCTCTGTTATCCGGCTTCCAGATACCGCTTTCGTCAAATGCCCCGCCACGCATCATATAATCTATGATTTCAGGATTAGACAGTTTCTCCGCAAGTTCCCACCTATTCGGTGACTTTTCCCTATGACAGCCAAATCCACAATAAACGCACCCTGTTCTATTACATCCAGTAGTTTCAAATACAGGCTTCCCCGTATCAAAAATCCCCAAATCCATTGAATTTTCCTGTGCCTGCCCTTTTCCACAGTCTGCCACTACTTCCCCATATACATCCGCAATGGGTATATGGTTATGGTAGATATATTCCAGCACATCCTGTTCTGTCCAGAACGACATAGGATTGCTGATAGGGCTTTTCATGTTAAAACCATTACAGCCATTTTTCAGCCAGTTTGTAGTCCTTAACCTGCTTTCACTCGCCATCTGCGCTGTCATTGGCATTTTCCCTGTCTTTTTTGCGTAATTGTGCATAGGTGCTTTTTTCATAATTGAACAGCAATGGTCTGATATTTCAAAAGGAGCTTCCAAAAAGAATTTATATCTTTCTTTATTGTACATCTTGGAATATTCTGATGTTTCCACCCCATTTTCTTTATGAGGATATTTCCCCTGCAGGATAAGGTAGCGGACAGGCATTTTTATATCTGAACTTGGTATCTCACCCCGGCTCAGGCTTTTGTACGCTATATTTTCCCTATCCTCCCGGCGGTCTATCCCTATTAAATCCGCTATATAGCTATAATTGGGGATTATTCCCCCACCGTCTGCACCTTTTTCCTGTTCTATCAGTTTTTCCACATATCTCCTTGCGCCATATACACAGCCTGCCACTTCTTTTCCTATCATTGGGTAGCCGTATTTTATAATAATCTGCCGGAAATTCATTTTAGGTCTGATGATTTCAACATTGTCATGCTGTTTCACAAATTCCCTTACTTCCGGATATTCAAGTCCTGTATCCACATATACAGCCCCTATTTTCGGGTACATTTTCCTTGCAATATCCAATAAAACTGTACTGTCCTTGCCTCCGCTGAAACTGATATAAACGCCATCATCTCCATAATAATCCACCCACTCCCGGATACGGTATTCTGTCATCCGTATTTTAGCGGAAAGCGGGAGTGACTGCATCTGGTATAAATCACCGATTGTATGCTTGTTCATGTTGTCCTCCTGTCTGTAAAATAGGAACAGGCAGCTTTTTATGGCTGCCTGTTCTAAATGTTATAAAGTTTCTTCTTTTCCCTTGCTTTTCTGAATCTCCGGCTTTTCCGGCATTTTCTGTCCATAAGCCTTCTGCCGCATCTCGGCAAGTTTCTCTTTTATGGAAATGCGCCCTTTTGGACTGTCTGCTAACATCTGCCCTTTCCCATGCTCTGCTACTTTTTCCGATACCGCCCGGTTAATCTGCGGCTTAAAAGGCGCATCCGCCACAGCTTCCGCATCATGCCCCATTTCCTCTGTATCCATTTCCTCCTGTTCCCCGTCATTCCCCGGCTCATCGTCCATATCAATCCCATCGCCGCCCTTTTCGTCCATGTTTAAAAGGGCATTTAATTCCGTCAGGCGTTCCAGTTTCTCCGCAAGCTCCGCTTCCTGCGGGAATGGCTTTGTGACCTCCACTTTTGCAGTTTCAAGCTGATGTTCCACGTTTTCCAGTTTCTGCGCCACTTCTTCCATTCTCTTACCCATGCCCTCTAAGGCGTTGCTTAACCTCTGTAAATTTCCTAACGGATCAGCGCCGATTTCCACCTCATGGCTGATGCTGCCTTTCAGGTTGACCGTAAACTTGGAAAAGAACGAATCATAGGAAACACTCATTTTAAATCCCTGATACTCCCCGATTGTGACCGCCATATTCGGCTGTTTTGCACTCCGGCACATATCAATCAGTGCTGCCCCGGCTTCTTTTTTATCCGTATATACCCGGTTCCCGATTTTTATGGAAAAGGTATCTTTATCCGGGAACTTATTCTGTGTATAGGTCTGAATGTCGGAACGATACCCCGCAAGGCGTTCTTTCATGGAAGCGATCTGTACCGGGTAATGCTTCACGATATTGTCCTCTAAACGGTATTTCTGACTGGTATGGTTCGCTTTTAACAGCTTTAGCTTCGATACCTGAATATCTAAATCCATCTTTTCTTTTATATAGGGATTGCCCGTTGCCAGAGCCTTTACTTCCGCATAAGTGAGCGCCGCTTCGTCTATGTCCTCACAGCTCCGCACCGGGGATTTTGATGTCATAATCTGCCCGATGAATTTCTGCTTATTTTCAATGAGCTGCCATGAGTAGCTGTCGAATGTTCCTTCCGTCACATACCGGAAAATCTTTACCTTGTCATTCATGTTGCCCTGTCTTAAAATCCTGCCTTCCTGCTGTTCAATGTCAGAAGGACGCCAAGGCACATCGAGGTGGTGAAGTGCAATAAGCCGATCTTGTACGTTCGTCCCGGCTCCCATTTTTGCGGTTGAGCCTAATAAAAAACGAACCTGCCCGCTCCTTACTTTTGCGAACAGCTCCGCTTTCCTTGTTTCCGTATTGGCATCATGGATAAAAGCTATTTCATTCTCCGGCACTCCCTTCGCCATGAGCTTATCCCTGATGTCCTCATATACATTAAATGTACCATCTCCTTTCGGTGTAGATAAATCACAGAAGATAAGCTGCGCCGACTTCTGCTCTTTGGTCTGCTCCCATATTTCAAACGCCTTCTCCACACAGGTTGTAGCTTTGGAATTTTCTTCATCTGGGAGCATCGCATTTATCAGTCTTTGGTCTAACGCCAGCTTTCTTCCATCGTTGGTTATCTTGAGCATATTGTCGATGTTCGGCTGTACCTTCCTGTCACGAACCGCTTCCGCCCTGTCTGCAAGGGAATGTACCATGTCCTGTTGGTATTCGCTCGGTTTTAGCACCACATTTTCATAATCCGCTTCCGGCACAGGCAGCTTTAACATATCCGGTGTCTGAATGTCGGCACTTTCTTTAAACAGTGCAATCAGCTCCGGCAGATTGAAGAACTTAGCGAACCTTGTTTTCGCCCGGTAGCCTGTACCTTCCGGCGCAAGCTCTATCGCTGTCTGCGTTTCCCCAAATGATGCCGCCCAACTGTCAAAATGCCCCAATCCCAGACGCTGTAAGGTATTGTACTGGAGATAACGCATATTGGTGTATAACTCCGTCATGCTATTAGAAATCGGTGTACCTGTTGCAAATGTGATTCCCTTCCCTCCGGTCAGTTCGTCCATATATTGGCACTTCGCAAACATATCCGAAGATTTCTGCGCTTCCGTCTGAGCAATGCCCGCTACATTCCGCATCTTTGTGTATAAAAAGAGGTTTTTATAATTATGGCTTTCATCCACAAATAACTTATCTACGCCCAACTGTTCAAAAGTCACAACATTGTCTTTCCGGCTCGAATCGTTTAAGCGGCTTAATCTGGTGGAAAGTGACTTTTTTGTTTTTTCCATCTGCTTAATGGAGTAACGCTCGCCATTCTCCGCTTTCAGGGCTTCGATTGCCATTTCAATTTCTTCTATCTGCCTTTCGATCATCGCCATCTGTCTTTCAGTGGAAAGCGGTATCTTCTCGAACTGACTGTGACCGATAATCACAGCGTCATAATCCCCTGTTGCGATTCTGGAACAGAACTTTTTCCGGTTGGCAGGTTCAAAATCTTTTTTTGTAGCCGCTAAAATATTCGCCCCCGGATACAGGCGCAGAAAATCGCTTGCCCACTGTTCTGTCAAATGGTTCGGCACAACAAATAAGCTCTTTTGGCACAGTCCTAACCGCTTGCTCTCCATTGCTGCAGCAATCATTTCAAAGGTCTTTCCTGCCCCTACACAATGGGCAAGCAGCGTATTATCCCCATATAGCTGATGCGCCACAGCGTTAAGCTGGTGCGGTCTGAGTATGATGTCCGGCGTCATGCCGGGGAATTTTAAGTGTGAACCGTCGTATTCCCTCGGTCTGGTGGAATTGAAAAGCTCGTTATACTTTGCACATAAGTCCTGCCTGCGCTCCGGATCACGAAATACCCAATCCTTAAAGGCTTCCCGTATCGCTTCCTGTTTCTGGCTTGCAAGCATGGTTTCCTTTTTATTGAGAACTCTCTTTTCTTTCCCGTCCTCTGTAACCACATCAAAAATACGGGTGTCACGAAGGTTCAGGGAATCTTCCAAAATCCTGTAAGCATTTGCCCGGCTTGTGCCATAGGTCATGTTGACAAGGGCATTTCCCCTGTCCGCATTTTTCCCCTTCACGTTCCACTGCCCGGTCACATTGGAATACTGTACGCCCATTGTCTTACGGTCAAACAGGTACTCCGGCGTTTCAAAGGTTTCACGCATGAAGTCCTCAATATATTTTGTGGAAATCCATGTTGCGCCGATCCTCACCTCAATCTCCGATGCGTCAAGCTCCTTTGGCTGTACACCCTCCAGAGAAGTTACGTTAATGGCATATTCCGGGTGGTTCTCCGCAAAAGTTTTTGCCACTGACAGCTTCTCCCGCACATTCCCGCTTAAATACTCGTCTGCGGTTTCCC
>CAJTVL010000159.1 GCA_910579425.1 uncultured Lachnospiraceae bacterium
GAAAATTGTTATGCATATCCTCATTCTGACTGCGCCATTTGCCTACAGCTCACCCAAAAGCTATGTATGTTTCCTCTACACGCTCAGACAGCGGGCAGATTATCTGGAACTCTCCGCAACCTGCCCGCTGTCTATATATTTCCGTACTAACTTCCACCCGTTGAGCAAGGTGAACACCACCCTGCTCTCTGAAAGCTTATTTATGTAGTATAACGATTTTGCTTTGCCAGAACCACTTTTTCCACCCTTTTCGTATGCTTTAACCAGGTTACATATCTGTCAACGGTTGCGTCTTCGATTCGGCTGCCTAAGCGGATCGTCAGTTCTTCTAATTCCCGGTCTATATCTACATATACACTCGGGACTTCCGTTGCCGTATTGTTTTTGGCAGCAGGATGTTCTTCGGAATCCGTATAGATGACTCTGACTTCCCCTTCATACTCATAGTCCGCATCTTTGAAAAGGAAGCGGATTTCATTAATTCGGTCAGCTGCAAACGCACGGATGACATCCTTGCTTTCACCCACTGCATTTTCGAACTGATCACTCTCCAAATATTTGTCCAGATTCTTCCACCGCAAGTGTATTTGTCTCAAAATCCGGAACAGATCATTATAAAGGATTGCCTCCGTCCCGCAGCTCTGCTGATGTCCGTGGGGGTGAACGGTTTCAAAATCCTGTTTCTGATCTTTTTCCCGATATATGTCTTGTTTCTTATACTCTTTATAACAAGTTTCAAACTGTGATCCAATATACTGTACAATATATAGGGGGTAATCCTGATCTGTATATTTGGACAGCATATAGTCACGCAGCGCTCTGGGCAGATATGGCGTTCCATCAATATCAAAAAAACCGCTTCCAAACTCAATATTACACCCTGATTCCTTTTCCGAATATCCGTACCACATAGGAAAACTGTCTGCTTTAACAGACAAGGAACCAATGTAAACATTGCTTCCGCTGGGAAGCAGATCCTGATGCGACCGGTTGATCTGAGGGAAATATCTTTCTACAAGGGCTGAACGCATAGGTTCCTGCATCGATTCAATTTTGCCCGAAATCAAAGCGATGCTCTTCAAAAAGGTCTTTCCCTCGAATACATCGTTCATATATCCGCAATTGTTGATCCTAAAGCGCGGCCCTACCGCTTTTTCTGTATCTCCTTTCCCCTGCCTCTTTTGTTCCAAATCCTTTACTTCCGGATCCTTCTTCCCTGCCGTTGTCGGCGCTTCCTTTTGGGGGGCTTCGGTCAGTATTTTTTTCAGCGTTTCCATGCTCGTATAATGAACCAGGTTCGGGGTACGCTCTTTGTCTTTTATGCTGAAACAGCAGTCTTCCTTAAGCGCCTTGATCGGCTTATACATGGCAAGGAGAAGCGCGCAGAACCTTCCCCTCTGTGCGGCGGTAAAAAACCGGAATTTACTGTTATCCCTCAGGGTGTTGAACACCCCTGCCCCACGCTCTTCATAAATAGTTATATAGCTGAACGAACGGTACAGTTGATCCAGCAGGCGTTTTGCCTTGGCACACCCTTCTTCTCCCTTCTCATCCTGCCCTATAGCTCTCTCAAAATCCAATAGCCATTCCGCCAGCGCAATCGTCGCCTTTAATGAAATTTTATAATTTGCCGGAAAGTTGAGCAAAAACCGCTCCAGGTCACGCTTGCTCCCCAGTAAATATTCTATCTGTTGCTCTGTTAGCTCAAAACCGTCCTCAAACAGTCCTCCTACTTTTTCCAGTTGCCCTGCGCCTTTCAGCTTATTATTCAATTCTTTGATACGGCCTTCTTTCGACCGATACAGACTTTGTAGCTTTGTTAGACTAATGATATAGACAGAGATACGCTCCACTTCATTTCTATATTTGGCCTTATTCCCCATACCCTGCTCATTTAACAGGTCGTACCGCGGCGGGAATGCCTCCACTAGCCTACAGGCCTTTTGGAAATAAGGGAAAGCCTTTAAAAGTGCCTCATTTTGCTTTTCTTTGGATATATTCAGGCACAGGTCAGCCTCTTCATCCGTAATTTGCTTTGCTCCGGGTTCTATTCCGGTACAAAGCGTATAGTATCCCTTTAAAAGGTTCGTTTCTGGATTCCACTCATACCGGATAGACTCTTTGGGGTTATCCTGTGCAGAAAAGCATGCATCCATATAACAAAAAAGTCTCCTGGCTGTTTCAATTTTCTCTCTCCTCCTATCCCTTTCGATTTTTTCCTTCCTCTCTCTTTCAATTTTCTCTTTTATATCGGACTTTTCTTCGCTTTCTTCGTCATTAATGGAAAAGATACAGCAGGATGCATAATTATTTAGTCCCATGATACGGCGTTGTTGTTTTACCTTCTCCAGGCCAAAACTGGGGTTCTCGGAAGAACCTCCATCACCAAACATATTTTTATAGATATTAACCGCCTCTTCATAGGCCCCCCGCTGCATACAGCAGTAACCCAAGTCAATCTCAACCCGAGCGTCCGTTTCCGCGTCCGTTCCTCCTTCTACTCCCTGGCTTTTCCTGCTCTTTTGGGCGACCGCCAGTTCATTATGAAGCTGCCTTAATATTTTCTCTGCTTTGGAAAATTCCGCCCGAGACATATAACAGTTGGCCAAAAGATATCTGGCCTTTAACCCAAGCGTCCCCAAACGGATATAGCGCATCTCCTTTTTGTTCGCCTCCAGCAGCTTCGTAAATATCTCAATCGCCTCATCATATTTCCCACAGCGCAGGGCAGCAAGCCCCTTCAGGAATTGGAGCTGGCAGTTTGCTTCCGCTTCCTCTGTCTTAATAGGGTAGTCACCAACCTTATCCTCAATGGTACGCAACAATTCAGGCTCCTGCTGATACAGGCAATACCATTTTACCATTTCCGCTTTGGATTTCAGATGCCCGCTCTCGGCAGAGCTTTTTAACTCATCTATAAATTTCGGAAGAGTAAATGGTTTTCGTGTCTGCGATGCGGCCCCATGAAGGCCGGGCCCATATTCATTTCCATCTATATCTATTACAATTTCGCTGATCGGCGGCTCCTTACTGCTGACGGCATTTTGGAACTTAATATATTTCCTGAGGCTGCTTGAAATTGTGATCAGGGCATCAATATTATACCCAGGCATATATGTGCCTATCTTGTCCAGCTCCCGCGACCATTGGTCGGCAATAGAGGCTATCGCTATCGCCCCTTCATAATTATCCACTAAATGCAGATCACGCCGTATCCTGGCAAGCTCCAGCAAAACCAGAAGGAAGTATCTCCTCCTGTCATATTCATTCAACTCATCATATTTTTCAAAGGATTCTCTCTTTAATCCCGGCAGATCATCGTCCTTCTCCAGAAACCGCTCACCCGTTATATCAAAGCGTTTTTCCCTACCGGAAATTATCTTATCTACCTTTTCAAGTAATGTCGCTATTGTGTCTGTCCCCGTTTCTCGGTTCTTCCCATTATGGAATGCAGAATCCTTTTCCTGCAGCCTGCTTTTCAGACAGCTGTAAAAAAACAATATCTCCCTTTCGGAAGCTTCCACCTGGTACTTCCTTCTGTGGATTTTCGCAATATTAATGATTGCATCCATCCAGATCAGGGCATATTGTCTTTTCTGCTTTGGATTGTCCGTGTGCCCATACTCTTCTTCTATACGGTATCTGACCTGCTTAAATTCATCGAGCGCGGCATCAAAATCACTTCTACGATTTTTGCGTGCATAGTCGCGGTAATACTTCGCTAAGTTAAGTTTGGTCAGACGCAGGTACAGATCGGCCTGTACCTTTTTTTCTGCGGTAGCCGAATCCCGCAGCGCTGCGACCAGGTTCTTCCCATGCCAGAGGATTTCGATCCCTTTATTTCCCCAGTCGTCCGATGCCTCCAGATCAAAACTTTCATAATAACATTGCGATATCCTCAAGCAAAGATTTCCCCGCACCAGATGATAGAGCGCAAGCTTTATTGCGAGGGAATACTGCTGATTTGCATTTTCCGTATCTATCAGTGTTTTGCAGAAGATTTCACTTTTGTCTGCGGTAAATTTTTTATATTGCTGTTCAATATCATACCATAACAGTTTCAGCCCCCGAAGCCGTAAATGTTCTCCCTTAAAACCAGGTTCATTTTTATCGAGGGTAGCAGCAACTTCTTTTTTATTTTTTCCAAAGTAAGTGAGCAAATTTTTTAACTGCTCATCACTTTGGTCCAGCCGTTTGTCATAAATAATATCTGTAATATCATAGTAAGCTTTTAAGGCTCCTTCATCCTTTCCCTCTGTCGAACAATATACATATTTTTCGAGCAGATCGCTTAAAGGACTTTCATCATAAGGGAAGAAAAAGTGCTTCATGGATTCCATCTCCTTTTTATCATTTTGTATTTGAAAAAGTATCTTATAAAAGATATTATATCACCGTTTTTTCAAAAAGACTGTCCAAAAATAGTAACGATATTTTAACAGTTTGAATAATACCAAATATGGATGAAATCCGTCATCTTTCATAAACATCATCTATATACCCCAAGCTGATCAAAGAACTTTTTTATTTCCTGAAAAGTAATAATTTCATAAGCTTTTTCTTCCACAACCTCCGTTACTGTATATTTTTTTTGCAATTGCCGTTCAACATTTAACCGTGCATGTGCTGCTTTAACAGCAAATTGAGGTATCCTACTTTCAGGAAAATAAAGAATATAGGCAGCAAATAGAAGAATTGAAATATCATGCCCTGCGTTTTCAGACATATTTTCAGGTATACTAAACTGTTCAGACATATTGCGATTCATTTCTTCAATGGATTCTATTCCTTTTTTCCCTGTCTGCATCTCAAAGTCTCTAAAAAACCGTTCAGTAATAAATGCAGGCTGAACGACTGATTCCATAGGTAAACATGCGCGGTTTTCACATAACCACACCTTCATATCCATATCTTCATTATTATCTTTACACATCTTTAGGCAAAGACTGTCTTTCGTCATAAACAGCCGCAGGAGAAATTTCTCTTTCCTAAGCTTCGCCAGCAGTTTTTTCCCTTTTCCTGAAACGTCATCATTCAAATCAGAACATATTACGGTTATAAAATTTACAATTTCCTGAATGTTAACCAGAGAGATCGTCTGCTTATTTTCTGTAAATAATTTAAGTGCCTTTAATGTATATTTTGCAATGCCTTGCAGGAGCTTTTCCCTGCATACATTTATATTTGACAGCCCAATAATTTTTTCCCTTGCCACATTAAGCTCCACCCAACCAGGCGGGAAATTTATTATTACATTATTGTATGCCGTTTCATTTTCACTTGTAAATATCTTCATTATTTGTCCGAAAATTGGCTCAATGCTTCCCTCATCAATCAGAATACCTGCATTAAGGATACGTAGTATTCCGGAATATGACCGTATCCCATTACTTTTTGACCTGATTTTAACGCCTGCATTAGGCAAATCTGTAATAAATATTCCATATGGATATTCATAAGTACTTTCTATTGTATCAAACCATTTTTCAGGTACATTCCCGTCTCCCTCAAATGGAATAAAAAGAAAAAAGCTTTTCCCAATTTTCCTTATAGCATGCTTATGAATTGTAAAATCTGAAAATGCCTCATACTTCGCATACTAAAATTAGGCATACTACCATAAATTACGCCGCTTTGGG
>CAJTVL010000160.1 GCA_910579425.1 uncultured Lachnospiraceae bacterium
CAGTTTTTATTGAATTTTCAAGGTGCATAGCATTTATTCAAGTGCGAAGTTTGAGCAGTTCAGTAATAGGGTGAAATTTGATTGTTATTACAAATATGAATTGGATGCTCCGGAAAGCGATCAACTGATCAGAGTTGGAGAAAAGGAAGAGAATGACTATAATGTGGCCTTATTCTCCGAACAGTTTTCCTATCTGGGTGCGGAACATATAGGCCCCCGGAAGCAATATAGCATTGAAAATTGGAAAAAGAACGGAGTCACTAAATTAGGAATAGCGGGCGAATTTGTGGTTCCCTTTTTGGCGATGGAGGGAGAAAAAATGCGGGTGCCGGATGAGATGTGCCTTCAGACAGGGAAAACAAATCGCCTGATTGACCAAGTGTCAGCGTGGATGGCAGAAATATCACCAGGGATAAGAATAGCGGCAGAATTACTCCCTTCTATCGAAAAAGCAAAGCTTGCGATTAGTTATACTGGAAACAGATTGGTTTCTGATGCATTCCTGCCTGTCAATGTTGGTTTTGGAATTCCCTATGTCCTTCCTCTCATTGTAGAATTGCTTATTTCTGATAAAGGCAGCCTGCTGTTGATTGAGAACCCAGAATCGCACCTCCATCCTAAAGGGCAGACAATGATTGCAAAATTAATATCGTTGGCAGCAGGACGTGGATGCCAGATTATTTGTGAATCGCATAGTGATCATGTGATAAACGGAGTACGAGTTGCTGTAAAAAAAGGAAAAATTGCCAATGAAAAAGTAGGAATTTCCTTCTTTTCAAAAAATAAAGAGCAAGAAACGAAGGTGGACAATATTTATATTGACAGGAAAGGAAACTTAAGCGACTATCCCTCAGGACTGTTGGATGAATGGGGAATTTTGATGACTGAGCTGATATAGAATGATAGGAAATATGGAATTTAGCTAAAGCTTTTAGAAGTACACAAGAGGTGCTTTCTGTCAAGATGACTTGCGGCAAGGAGGATTAACTAAAATTGGAGTTGTATTTTAATGAACTGTCATTAAAGGGAAAAGAAAGTATAGGTGTGGACTGTGTATCGGAGCTTATCAAAGTTTATCGTGGTTTACGAAAATATGATATAACCACATGCAGAATTGATTCGGCGGACAATTTGAAACTTTTTCAGATGATTCAAAATATGCCGGATGCCGCAAATATTAAGAATTTTTACTTTTCCTTTTTTAGGCCACCCTATGAATCAATGGCCGTGGAGCAAGAGCAGGATGAATATTTTGCACATAACTGGTCTTATGATGGCAGATCATGTATAGGATTTGCATTAGCTTCTATTCTAAATTCGGCAGGACTGAGCCTTTATGAAACAGAGTGGGATGCAGCATTTATTTCCCTGATGAAAGACGATAATGTAGATAAAGTTAGAAATATAGGCAGAGAAGAACATGTTGATCTACATATTCCGCAATTACAATCGGAAGAAGAGCCGGAGTTGGTAGAAACGGAACTACTGATTGAGGATAAAAAAATTTCTTTAAGGCACGATCATGGAATGGACATATTGACAGAGTTTTCAAAACGCTTTAATCAGATGCCCTTATGTAATTGGCATTATTAACTCTTTGCCTTTTAATCCTTCTGAACGTAAATTTATTAAAAAGATACGCGAAGACGGATTGGTAGAGATTGTTTTACCCTGGACAGACCAGAGGTATGGTGTTGTCGTCAAAACTACAGGTAGAAATATCAGGGAGACAAAACGGATAAGTAAAATTATAAATGAAAAGTATGGGGGGATATAGGGAAAGCTTAAATTGCCAATATTCAAAAAATCTAAGAGAAAAGGAATCGATTACCATGAAATACAAGCTGCTTTGTACAGATATAGATGGAACACTGCTCAATGATGACAAGGGAATAAGTAAAGAGGATTGAAAAGCACTCAGATGCTCATGCACAGCATGGTGACGGATCACCGGATTCCCAAAAAGTATGCCGGACGGCTGGCTGGTTCTGGAGGCAGACACCTGGTAAGGGATGACTTTGATGAGGCTTGTTTGGATTTGGATTATCAATCTCTGCGGGTTCCTATGGACGGGCATTACCTGTCACTGAGCGCCCGGCCCGGATGGCTTCGGATGTATGGAAGGAGCGGATTATCTTCCAGGTTTTCACAGTCGCTGATAGCCAGAAGGATGACGGAGTACCGGATGGAGGCGTCAACCTGTATGGAGTTTGAGCCGGAACTGTTTAAGCAGATGGCAGGGCTGATATTCCTTTATGACACGGACAATTATCTTTATCTGCATGTTTCCAGGGATGAGGATATCGGTAAATGTATTACGTTATTGAAGGCAGAAAACAGAAGCTATGGATACCTGACAGAGTATATACCTGTCAGTGAGGGAGAAACGCTGTTCCTGAAAATTGAGATCAGGGAAAGTGGGACAACTGTGGGATAAAAAAACAGGTAGAAAGATGTGAGCGGCCAGACAGAACACTGAAAAAAAACGGAGTGTCATAATTTCAAAGAAATGTGAGATGCCAAATTCTCTCTTTTGTAAATAATTCAGATTTGGTATAATGAATGTATCGAATAGAGAGCGAAATCCCCTATGCTTTTAGCCGAATGTTTTTAATACGCAATACCAGGAGGAAAAATATGGCATTATTAACACTTCAATATTACAGTACGGCCTTATGCAGGCCCACCAGAGTACAATTGCTTCTGCCGAATGATGTTCAGGAGATGGCTGTGCAGGGCAATGAAAATTATAATAGACCGATGAAGACGCTTGTCTTGCTGCATGGCTACAGCGGCAGCTGTGACGACTGGCTGACTGGCAGCAGAGTCCAGGAAATATCGGGTATGTATAACCTGGCAATTGCAATGCCGTCAGGGGAAAACAGTTTTTACCTGGATCAGAAGGGAACCGGAAGGGCATATGCCACATTTGTGGGTAAGGAGCTTATTGCGTATCTGCAAAAGACTTTCGGCATTGCCATGAAAGCTGAGGATACCTTCGTGGGGGGCTTATCCATGGGAGGATTTGGCGCCCTGCACACGGGGCTTTTGTATCCGGAGAATTACTCAAAGATTGCTGCTCTTTCGTCCGCACTGATCGTGCATGAGGTTATGGAAATGAAAGAAGGCATCGGCAATGCTGTGGCTGACTATGATTACTATAAAGCCACATTCGGAGAGCCGAAAGAGCTGGCAATGAGCAAAAATAATCCGGAATATATTATCAGACAGCGCAGAGAGAGGGGAGAGTCCATTCAGCCTGTTTTTATGGCCTGTGGAACTGAGGACTTTTTACTGGAAAATAACCGGAGCTTTTATGAGTTCCTGAAAAAGGAGGGCATAGAGGTAGATTATCACGAAAGTCCGGGAACTCATGACTGGAAATTCTGGAATGAATATCTGGAACCGGCAGTTAAATGGATGCTGCAGTGATAAAAGGGGACAGGAGGGTTACAGAATGGAGATTTACAGAAAAAATGCAGAACTTTTGGTGCAGGCGGTTGAAACGAATGCAGCAATCTTCCCGATTGAGAGGCAGCGCAGAGAAGATGGCAGAATCTGTATACTGGAAGGACACAGGAGAAGGGAGATACAATGAAAGAAGCCAGACATTACAAAATTGACAGAAATAACCGGGCACTCTTTAACAACCATGTTGATTTTTGCATTGGGACAGGCCGGATGGGGTTGGCATTACAAAAGGAGTATCTGGAGCAGCTTAAGCTTGTACAGGAGGAGATCGGCTTTCGGCATATCCGGGGCCACGGACTTTTTTCGGATGATATGGCAATTTATCAGGAATATGAGGATGCGTCCGGAACAAAGAGGGCGGAATATAATTTCACTTATCTGGATCTGGTGATGGATAATTACAGGGAGCTGGGGCTGCGCCCATTTCTTGAACTGGGATTCATGCCGGATAAAATGGCCTCCGGGGATCAGACCATTTTTTACTGGAAAGGGAATACCACACCGCCCAAAAGCTATGAGGCATGGTGTGATATGGTAATTGCCGCTTTGCGGCATCTGATGGAGCGTTATGGCGATGAAGAGGTGGTAAACTGGCCGATTGAGGTGTGGAATGAGCCTAATCTGCCCGGTTTCTGGAAGGATGCGGACAGGGAGGAATATTTCAGGCTGTTCCGGTGTTCCTTCCGGGCGATCAAGGGGCTGGATTCCCGCTTTCGGGTGGGAGGTCCGGCTGTGTGCGGTGTGCAGGACGAGCTTTGGATCAGAGAATTTTTGAGTTTTTGCCGGAAAGAAAATATCAGGCCGGATTTTGTAACCCGCCATCACTATACGACGGAAATTCCGGAGTATGTGGGGCATTATGGGTATGCGGAGCTTTCCGATGCAGAGCAGGGCTTTGCCAATCTCAAGACTACCAGAGATATTATTGACAGCTTCGAGGAATACAAAGGGATGGAAATTCATATCACGGAATTCAATACCTCCTACATTCCGAACTGCCCTCTTCACGATACCAACCAGAATGCTGCCTATATGGCTCAACAGCTCTCACGCCTGGGAGATGTAAATGAGTCTTATTCTTACTGGACATTCGGGGATATTTTTGAGGAACAGGGAGTTCCCTTTACGCCGTTTCATGGCGGTTTCGGACTGGTAGCCAACGGATGTATACCCAAACCGACCTTCTGGACCTTCAAATTTTATAAGGATCTGTGCGGAGAATGTGTTTTGAGAACAGAGGATATGGTAGTGCTCAGCACGGGAGACGGCGGATATCAGGGGATTGTCTGGAACGCAGGCAGGAAGAGGACAGACAGAGAACTGGAAGTTACAATTGAGTTCCCTGCGGATAAGAGACAGGAGTATCTGCTCATCACGAAGACGGTTGATGAGGATACCTGTAATCCGCTGCGCCTCTGGCATGGCATGGGAGAGCCTTCCAGCCTGAATGAAAAGCAGAAAAAACTGCTCAGGGACGCTGCAAGGCCGTTCCCTGCATACGGAAATCTGAAAGCAGAGGAGGAGAATGTGCAGATTAAGCTTACAGTCAGGGAATTTGGCGTAGTGTACTTTGAACTCAGCCCGATAAAAACGGGGAATGACCGTGGGTATGATTATGAGAGAGTGATGCAGATGAAGTGATTATATATGCAGTCTTCTGCCTGGAAAGGTGAAGTAATGGAAACTTTGTCCTTTGCGGTATAAATGAGCCACAGGAGAGAGGGATATGGGAATGTTCCTAAACAGCATAGCTCCATACGAGGGATATAAGGAGATTGCCGGAATCAGTTATGACAGAAAGACAAAGAAGCATTGCAGCAGGGTAGAGGTATTATAGAAATTTATTGATATGAAGCTGCAACACAGGTAGAGAGTTTGCGGCACTTGTCAGTGAAATTAAAAAAGAAAAAAAGAAAATTTTATCTTGCCAAAGGAACCAGGATATGATATCATAGTTGTCGTTGAGGTTGCTTGTGAGAAGGCTCCGTGGTCAAGCGGTTAAGACATCGCCCTTTCACGGCGGTAACACGGGTTCGATTCCCGTCGGAGTCATTAATGACCCGCAAGGGTATATGGACCTTTAGCTCAGTTGGTTAGAGCAACCGGCTCATAACCGGTCGGTCCTGGGT
>CAJTVL010000161.1 GCA_910579425.1 uncultured Lachnospiraceae bacterium
TTGAAAAAAGTGTGTTTGTAAATCTGCACAATTTTTGTGGCTGATATGCCGTTATATTCATTCATGCGTTTATTCTGTCCTTGCGCTTTTTTCCACTAAGGATATTATTATCAATTCCTTGAATAGTAGTTTTCTCATAGTTTTTATTCCTCAAATTTCTTATTAGTTTCTGAAAATTTTTAATTTCTCTTTCTTTGCTATTCATCATCAGGACTCCATGATTTTAATTCTAATAAAATTGCAGCCTTAACATATGCGTCATCTATACCAATAATTTTATATGGATACCCTTTATTTAAAGAGTATTTACTAAATATCGAATACATCATCTTTATATACGCTGCATCTTCTTCATCATTTATTAATTTACAGATATCATTTTGCAATTCCTGTACAATTTCATTACTTGCATCTAATCTTTGCAATTCGTAATCTACCCATTTCTTTTTTATTCTGGATATTTCTTTAAATCCAATACCATTTGACGACAATTCCTGCTCAACATCTTTCCACTCTGTATATTGCTTGCTACTTTTTATCAGTAAATTAATTAATTTTTCAAAATCGGCTCTTGTGACAGCTTTATATTTTAGTATCTCCTCAAAACTGCCAACTTCCCATTCATAATCATTTTTCTTTTTAAACTCCGAAAATAAAATACCATAAGCAGCATTTGCATTTACATCATATTTTCCATTCTCATATTTTGAAAAAAAATCTACTAATTTCCCTTTAGTATAGGTATCATGTCCGCTTGCTCCCAGTTCCGTTACTCTAAGATATGTAAGATTGGCTTTATCTTTTAAATTTACGTTCAACTCTTCTTCTACTTTCTTAAAAATACCAACCTTCTCTTTCTCATCTAACTCCTCCAAGGAAATGGAAATTTTTTCTGTACTTTTTGTTTTATCCGCCAGTTTCATGTCAAAAGTTGCATTACTAACCAAGTTTAGACTTATATCAAAATCTCCAAAAACCGTATAATTGTATAGCAATTTCCCCAATATAGACATTTTATCGGTTTCACGTTTGATTAAAGTGGCCTTTGTCCAAACCCCTGATCTTTTACTTTTTATTTGATAAAATCCTATCTTATCAGGTGAAATATCCGAATCCAGAATCAAAATATCATCATGAAAATCTAAAACAATAACATAATTATCTTCTTCCAATTGAAGCTCTAACGCCTTACATAATGCCCAATCTTTTTGATAATCAAATCGATTGGCTGATCTTGATCCACTTGTTTCTCTTGGTTTATTATCTATTAGTTTTTCTTGAATTGTCATAATTTTCTCTTTATCCCATTACCATACAATTTTAACATTGAATAAGTTTTGATATATAAATTAAAAATATTGTACCATATTTTGTATTTTTATGCCACACTACTCATTTGTGTTGATATACGGAACTATTGTACATTATAGGATACTCTATAATATTCTACATTTTCAAAAACATATCTCTACACATCCTCATCAAATCTTTTATTTGAGAAATATCTTTCTTCAAATTTTCCCTATCATTTTCGTTATATATATGTGAATTATTATTTTTCACTATCTGATTCACATTCACACCAATCTTATTTATCTCATTATGCAAACGCATTATTTTTACTTCCAGTTCCTTATTCCTTGGATTTTCTGATTGGTTCAGAAGCAGGTGGCGGATATATTCCGATTCGTTCATATTTTCAGCTTTGGAATATTCTGCTAACAGCCTTGCTGTCTCTTCCGTCAGTTTGAAGTGCTTCCGTATCACATTTTCGCTTTTCGGTCTTGCCATCCGAATCTCCCTCCTTTTTGGGGATAGGGCGTTCCACGGAACGCCGCAAGATACGCATTTCGTGGGCACGAAATGCAAATCTTGTCGGGGAGTACCCCGACCCCCCTCATAATCCACTAATTTTATGGCAATAGCGCCAAATCTGCTGCATCTGACGCCAATTCACTATCCCGTAGCGCCAATCCGGTTATTTTTTACGCCAATTAATTTTTACTGACGCCAATCTGAAATATATTTACGCCAGTGAAATTCATCCATTTTTTCTGTTACGCCAGTCTGATGTCAGATTTCCTTTCCGTTACGCCAAATCGTCTGATTTTTACGCCAGCCGGAACCAAATTTGTTCTTTTTGACTGCACCGTGACGCTTTTTTGCCTTTTCCTTTTCTTCCTTCCCCAAATACTCCGCTCCCGGCGAGTGTACCGGGGAGTGCGGGCAGTGTCAAGTATTTTAGTCCTAGCCGAAAATCCTTGACACCGCCCACCCTCCCCGGTATTAGACAGCCAAGCGGAAGTATTTGGGGGTGTCGGCTATTCGCCGCACTTCCCACAGGCCTACCTTCCCATGGCTTCCAGATAATGGGGGCTACGATCTGCCACTGACATTACTTTCCTTTTCGGAAAACGGTACATTTTGGATAACTCCTTCCTTTCTTCCGTTGAGATAAATTCCGGCAATTCCCTATCTCCTGCCTGTCCTTTCAACAAGCGAGAAAGGTGATGCCTGTCTACTGCTTCCAGAAAACAGGATAGCTTGCTGTCTATGGAGTGAAAGACCTCCGCATCTTTTTCTGTCTTTGCGCCTGATGCTTTTGCCTTTGCCTCCTGCTTCATGGCAACAAGTAGTTCTCTGGAACAAAATACAGGCTTTTCATTGATGAGGATATCCAGCATTTTAGCCCAATCCTTTTTCATCAAATATAGTGGATTTTTGTCTCCGGCCTGTGCATCATGGGCGTAGCTGATATCTCCTTGCTTTCGCAGGACATATCTGGGTAAATCAAATTTTTTTGCTTTTGCCGCCAGCTCCGAGGATATCCTTATGTAGCCCTCCTGTGCCATCTGCTCTTTGAATTTGGATATGCGCTCTTCATCCGGCGAACCATATAGAAATCTGGTCTGCCGTATTGCCAGCAGCAGCTTCATATCCTCCATAAATGGCCTGAAAAATGCCCACGGCTTTACGGGTAAGGTTCGTTCCCTTTTCCTTCGGGCTTCCCTGACCGCCGCTGAAAGGGAACGCTCATTTATGGCTTCATAGGAAGCGGAATAAACTTCCCTCCGCAATGCCAGAAGGGTATCGGCTACAGACGTATAATGGATGGTGTTCACTTTCTCCCCGAATGGCCCTTTGATATATTTCTCTGTTTTCAGCGGGCCTTTGTCTATTGTTCCGTCTGTATATGTAACAGTGATAGCTTTTCCCTTTACCTGTTTCTCCTTAATCTCCATGGATAACTTCCGGCTGTCCAGTACCGCTATATCCGTCTTACCGGATGCTTTCACATGGACTGCAAAAGATACAGGCATATCAGAGAAATAGCAGACTGACCTTACCAGAAGGTTCTCCATGGTATCCTTTAAATATATTTCCCGTTCCTTCAGGCAGAATGCACGTTCCGAATCCCAATGGATCAGGTAATGCCCCTCTGCCCTTAGTTGCTCAAAATCTAGTGGCAGCTTTCCGTCTCCGCCCCTGAATGAATGCAGGAACACTGATAATTCCACGTCATTCATCCTGTATTCTTCCAAGATTACCTCCGCTCATTTATTTTTTTGAGAATCAATTTCCTGTTTTACGCTGGATTTTTTTGCCTGTTCACGTGCCATACAAATCATGGTTCACCTCTGCCCGGTAATAGCTGTCCATTGTTGCCGGAGCGTTATACAACGCCGTCAGCAGGTAGGCCTTGATATTCCCTACCTTCGTGGTGTTATTGTCGATACAGTCAAAGACATACTCCACATGGCTGGAATTGATTTTTAAAAACCGGCTCCTGACTATCTCTCTGGGGAAATCGTCTCCCGCAATGCGGATATAAGGGCGTTTTGACAGGACTACTTCCAGCATCAGTTCCACAGTTTCGTCCATCCGCTGTTTTCCGTGCCGCTCCGCAAGGATACTGTACTCGATATTCTCACAGATAATTTCACGGTATGCATCCACAAGTTCCGTCTTGTTCTCCCCATCCATCCTATCTATCCCATCATGGCGGCCTGCCGCCTCCGGCTCCGCCGGATAGATTGATTGATCTGTATTTAATCCGTCAATATTTAATTCTTTAGTATTTAATTGTGCAGGGTTCCCCTGTCTTGGCTCCGCCTGTCTAAGGTTTACCTGTCTTGGATTTTCCCGTTCAGGTTTTTCCTGTTCAGGCTCCACCGGTTTAGGTGCTTCTTTCTTATCTTCCTGCTCCACCGGCCTTTCATGTATCGTATAGGTGATATCCCCAAGCCGCCCGTTTCCATAGCGGGTGCGCTGTCTGGTGAGATAGCCGTGGCTCTCTAATTCCTTTAATGCGCTGGTGATGGAATCCACCCCATCCTTACAGATACAGGCAAGCCCTTTCGTGGTGTAATCCCAATCCTCCGGGAGCGAAAGCATTAACGATAGCAGCCCCTTTGCCTTCAGCGACAGTTCCACATCACGTAAATGATAGTTGCTCATAACGGTAAAATCTCTGGTTTTCTCTATGCGGAATACAGCCATAATCAAAATCTCCTCTCCAATACTTACATGCTTTCTAAACTTCCATGCTATCGGGTAAGTTCCCCGTCTCTGCTGTGGTCATGGTACAGATATCCATCCGGTGCAACCTTTAAATGCTCCTGTATCTTTATCTCCCCTTTTTCCTGCCGCTCCTGAAATTTCCTGTATCCGGCATCCGTCAGGAACAACCTCATCCGATCTCCTTTGTCACCCACGAAAGAATCAACTGAAAGCACCTCAAAAACAACCATGTGCCGTACTTCCGGGTCAAAACGTTCCAGCGCCATAATGTCATGCCCCTTTAGCTGTTCTGCTCCGGATTTCTGCCTTGCCTCCGCTATCAGTTCTCCGATTGTCTGCCCTTCTTTGGGCAGGCGGTAGTTTCTCCTGATATCATTCACAATCCCCATGCACTCTTTATCTGACAGAGGGCGTAGCTTTTCCATGAGGCTGTCCGCTGCCCTCCGCCGGTTTGGGTCTTTTGCATACCGTGAGGCCATTAACAGTTCATGCAGGATGGCATATCGTTCGCTCCCTTCCGTCTGGTAAAGCATCCGTTTCTCCATTTCATTCAGTTCCATAATTTCCCCTTTCTCTAAAAATCTGCATGAAAAAAGGACACGCATCCTGCACAAGATGTAATGTCCTTTAGCTATAGTTCCCGGGAGAAATTCCAACTACATTAATTCATCCCGAGGTAATAATGT
>CAJTVL010000162.1 GCA_910579425.1 uncultured Lachnospiraceae bacterium
AAAGAATATAAATGGCAGTGCCTGTTGGTGGCGTTATGTATTCTGGTCAGCACCGTCGCGAATATTGGATGACCTGTTTCGTCATATGGAACATCTGCCCATCCGTTATTTTGACACAAAATCCCATGGGGACATCATGAGTATTTACACCAATGACACGGATACCCTGCGGCAGGTGATCAGCCAGAGTATGCCGCAGATGCTGTCCGCAGTGATCACGATTGTGGGTGTTTTTGTATCTATGCTGGTTTTAAGCCGTCCACTGACACTGATCACGGTTGTGATGGTGGTCTGCATGGTATTCGCAACGAGAACCATATCCTCAAAGAGCGGGCATTATTTTGTGAAGCAGCAGACGGACGTGGGGAGTCTGAACGGATACATAGAGGAAATGATGGAAGGCCAGAAGGTAGTGAAGGTATTCTGCCATGAGAAAGCCTGTATACAGGATTTTAAGGATTTGAATGTAAAGCTGCGGGACAGTGCGAACAATGCGAACCGTTATGCCAGTATCCTGATGCCTGTGCTTGGCAACCTTGGGTATGTCAGTTATGCGGTAATCGCAATGGTCGGGGCCTGCCTGTCTATTTTTGGCGGGCAGATGACGCTTGGAACGCTGGCATCTTTCCTGCAGTTTTCCCGTTCCTTCAATCAGCCGATCTCGCAGCTTTCACAGCAGTTGAATTCTATCATCATGGCGATTGCGGGTGCAGAGAGGATTTTTGGGCTGTTGGATGAAGAGCCGGAAAAGGATGGCGGATATGTAAAGCTGGTAAACGCACGCTATGATGAAAAGGGAAATCTGACGGAAGTTCCTGACAGGACGGGGATGTGGGCGTGGAAGCATTATCATAAGGCAGACAATACGACAACCTATTAGCTGATGCAGGGAGATGTAGTTTTTGACCATGTGGACTTCGGCTATACAGAAGATAAGGAGATTCTGCATGATATTGAGATTTTTGCGAGACCAGGGCAGAAAGTAGCCTTTGTGGGAGCTACCGGTGCAGGAAAAACAACGATTACCAATCTGATTAACCGGTTTTATGATGTGCAGGATGGCAAGATCCGTTATGACGGCATCAATATCAATAAGATTAGGAAAGATGATCTGCGGCATTCCCTGGGGCTGGTACTGCAGGATACCCATTTGTTTACCGGTACTGTCATGGACAATATCCGGTATGGGAAATTGGATGCTGCGGAAGCGGAAGTGATTCAGGCGGCAAAACTGGCAAATGCCCACGAATTTATTATGAAGCTTCCCGATGGGTATCAGACGGAACTAAAAGGAAGCGGGAACAGTCTTTCCCAGGGACAGCGTCAGCTTTTGGCGATTGCGAGAGTGGCGGTGGCTGATCCGCCGGTGCTGATTCTGGATGAAGCGACTTCCAGCATTGATACCCGCACGGAAAAAATCGTGCAGGACGGCATGGACCGGCTGATGAAAGGCAGGACGGTATTTGTAATCGCCCACAGGCTTTCCACAATCAAAAATTCGGATGTAATCATGGTGTTGGATCACGGGAGGATTGTGGAGAGAGGAGATCATGACAGCTTGCTGGCGAAGCGGGGAATGTATTATCAGCTTTATACCGGGAAACTGGAGCAGGAATAGGTTTTATCTGTGATGATTCAAATGATCAGAGCTTTATTATCTTGCCCCATCCTGCTTTACGAAATTACAGAACGCTGCCGCCCTGGGGAAGAAAGAAAACCGCTGTTGCATGGTATATGTTTCCATGTAGCAGCGGTTTGGTGTTGGCAGCGCGGCCCGATAAACCGGAATCTGTGCTTATATTTTTTTCTTTTGTATAAATATAAAAAATGCAATCAAAATTACATTGACAATTAAAACAATAATGCTTCCTTCAATTTTGCAAATTCCGCCGGACAAAATATCGCTTCCAGTAAAAGTCGTAACAAACAGATTTGGATAGTCATCAGCAAGTGACACACCACCTAAAACTAATGCACCAATTCCATTCCATAAAAAGTGCATAATAATTGGTGCTATAATAGAGCCGCTATATTCAAGAACTACCGTCATAAGCAAACTCATAGTAAGTACATTTAAAACGGGAATAACGCCCGCTTCAAATGCTCCTCCATGCAATGCTGTAAAAAGTATCGTTGTCACAATCGCAGCTACAATTATATTGTGCTTTTGTTTAAGCATTTGGTACAAATATCCACGAACAAGAAGCTCCTGCATAATGGTATTTAGAAATACTGCCAGCACCCAAATAGGGAATAGGTTAATCAGGTTAGTTCCGTCAATATGGATAATTTTTGCTACATACATTACCAAAACAGGGATAGCTAACCATACAATCCCTGCGATTACTCCCAATACCATTCCCTTTACTGGATTATCGAATAAATGTAACTTTACATTTTTCTTTTCAGCAATCCAAAAGATGAGAGTAAAAGCTGCTATTGCCAATAGAGGTGTAATTTCTGCCCATAATCTCCATATAGCTTGTTCCTTTGAAGATGATAACGGCAATATAGAAACCAATATTGCCCATCCCAGAAAAAAGCCTATGGATTTTAAAATTGTAATACCGATTTTTTTCAAAATGAATACCTCCCAAACTCCAATTTGTCAATGGCTTCATTATACCGCAATAACTTTCCTGATGGAATAGGCTTTACAAAAAATTCATTCAGTTGCAATAAGACGTTATTCCTCTGAATCTGCTTATGTGGATTCCCGCAAAATTTTATTGACTTTCAGTCCCATATCGCCTATACTATTATCCAAGCAGGGGGACTACAGTGTAGTTGAGAAGGTAAAACCTGACCCTTTGAACCTGTTGGCTAATACCAACGTAGGGAGCTGAATGATACGATACCGTATTTTTTAGGATATTCCCTGCACATGGAATGTCCTTTTTGTTTTTAACTGAATAAGAATGATATGTGTTTGCGAGGGAACTGAACAAGTTGAAAAAGGTAAGACCTGACCTCTTGACCTGTCGGCTAATACCGGCGTAGGGAAGCAATTTCTTACGCCGTACTGCGTCTGGAAGAGCTTCTGATGATTGGGAAGCTCTATTTTTTTATCACAAGGAGGAAATGGTAATGTCATTTATGGGAGGTATTTTGGAACAGAATAAGCCTGTCTGGGATAAGTGTATCGCCACTTTGTTTGTGCAGGATATGAATCCAAGGAACTTGATTTTTGGAATATGGCTTATAGGAGGAAAAAAGCATGAAGGATAAAACTTGTTATGTAGTAGGTGCAGGTGAAAATTATGAACTTGATTTTCAGCCAACCGCAGAGGATTTTGTGATAGCTGCCGATGCGGGGCTTTGCTATCTGGATAAGCAGGGCATCAGGGCTGATCTTGTAATCGGAGATTTTGATACCCTCAAATGTATTCCCAAACACTCCAATACCATAGTGTTAAGTGCGGAAAAGGACGATACCGATACACTTGCGGCTGTCCGTGAGGGCATCAAGGCAGGATATACCAGCTTCCACATTTATTGCGGGACGGGAGGACGCATAGACCACACAATGGCTAACTTACAAGTGCTTGCTTATTTATCTGCAAACAACATGCGTGGTTTCTTATTCGATAATGGCACCGTCATTACAGCGATTACCAATGACAGGCTTTGTTTTGAGAAAATTCCATGCGGGTATATATCAGTATTTTCCTGTTCCACAAAAGCGGAGGGAGTAACATTGTGCGGTTTGAAATATGAACTAAATAACGCAGTATTGACTAATACATTTCCTATCGGGGTAAGCAATGAATTTATTGACAGGGAAAGCAGTATATCAGTGAATGACGGAACTTTATTTATTGTTTTCCCAAGAGAAGCAAAGGAGAGAATCATACAATGAAAAAAGTATTGAGTATTGCAGGTTCTGATTGCAGCGGCGGTGCGGGCATACAGGCAGATTTAAAAACATTTTCCGCACATGGCGTATTTGGAATGAGCGTCATTGTATCTGTTGTGGCAGAAAACACGGACAGGGTGATCGGCATTCAGGATGTCAGCCCGGATATGATCGGCAAACAGATGGATGCAGTTTTTGAAGATATTGATGTTGATGCGGTGAAAGTCGGTATGCTTTCCACACCGGACTGTATGAATGAAGTTGCCGCAAAACTGAAATATTACCATCCGGCAAATATTGTGATTGATCCTGTGATGTACGCAAAGAACGGCTGTCCACTCATGGAGCCTGCGGCAATCAAAACGCTGATCGGGACGGTTATCCCGCTTGCTGACGTACTGACACCGAATATTCCGGAAGCGGAAAAAATAACAGGAGGCAGAATCAAATCGCCTGCGGACATGGAAGAAGCTGCAAAAGCAATCCATACAATGGGATGCAGGGCGGTTGTTGTCAAAGGCGGTCATGCAGCAGGGAATGCGGTGGATGTCCTGTTTGACGGGAAAGAAATCTGTCATTTTGACACTGCCCGGATTGATACGAAAAATACACATGGGACAGGCTGTACCTTTTCCTCTGCGGTTGCTTCACAGCTTGCAAAAGGTGTGAATTTACGGGAGGCAGTTCAGAAAGCAAAGGATTATGTAACTATGGCGATTGAGCATTCCCTTGACATTGGGAAAGGCTGTGGACCGACACATCATTTCTGGTACCTCTACCAATATGGGCTGCAGGAAGAAAGGAATGGTGGATAATGAAACCTGATTATTCTTTATACCTTGTAACAGACCGTATGCTCATGAGTACCAAAACTTTAGGCGAAGCAGTGGAGCAGGCGGTCATTGGCGGCTGTACTATGGTGCAGCTCCGGGAAAAGGAGATTTTGTCATTGGATTTTTATGTACTGGCATCGGAAATGAAAAAGATCACTGACAGATATGGCATACCGCTTATCATAAATGACCGTATCGACATTGCAATGGCAGTGGGCGCAGCCGGAGTACATATCGGGCAGAAGGATATTCCTGCAGATATTGCCCGGAAGGTAATTGGTAAAGATATGCTGCTTGGAGTTTCTGCAGTTTCCGCAGCGGAAGCTGTAAATGCGGCAAAAGCCGGAGCTGATTATCTGGGCGTGGGCGCTATGTTTCCAACGGGGACAAAACCGGATGCAGGCTTTGTATCTATGGAGGAACTTGGAAGAATCCGTAAAGCAGTTGATATACCGATTG
>CAJTVL010000163.1 GCA_910579425.1 uncultured Lachnospiraceae bacterium
TATAAATTTTTCAAAGTTCACAAATTTCTGCTTGACTTTTTATTTGCAGACTTATCTTATTCATATCGCAGGTTCTTCGCCATCCACAGTCCCATACCAAGAAAAACCAATGATTCCATCACGGCCGCCATGACAGTTGTTATATCCAGCCTTGCGCTCATGGCGACCGCAGGCCTGAACATAATGATAAAGGGATGGATCAGCAGCAGCTTTAAATCGGTATTTGCCAGTGCCATACCGCTCAAAAAACCGGCTACGCCAATGCCCAGCGGCATCCACATATTTTCAAAGCGGGATGAAACTAAAACCATAAATGACAGGACAGGCATTGAGGTAACGAACGAATAGCCCGCAAATTCAATCAGAGCCCTCATTTCAAACGCTCCCTGCGGCAGGTCTGTCATGCCAATCTGAACCAGCGCCAGATTCTGCAATACTACTGCTATAAAAAGCATTGCCGATAAAATCAGGAACTTACAAAGGTACATTCCTGGTACACTTATGGGGAGCATATACATCTTTTTAACTGCATTTCCTCTAAATTCCATGCTATAGACCATGCAGGCGACAACTACGATCCCAAACATATTCAGAACCATTATCATACCATAAAGCTGGGTCAGCAGGACATCCATAGGAGGAATCGGCAGGTTCAGCAAAGTATCTTTCCTGACGATAAAATTTACAAACGCATACAATGCCCCCAAGACTCCCACCGCCGGCATAACAGGTATCACTCCCGTTCTTTTTTCTTTCCGAAGTTCGATTATAAATGTTCTCATAACTTTGCCCCCTTTGCCTTATTATCCTGATCCACCATAAAAAAGAATACCTCCTCCAGGTTGTTTGCTGCAAAGCCGGTTCTCTCTGCCCTCTGCCGGAGTTCATCAAGACTTCCCTCAAACAGAAGTCTCCTTTCAACAATTCCATGATACCTCCCCAACCTGACTTTAACTTTCCCGTACCCTTACTTTTACCTTACTTTTTTGGGGATCCATACCTTTGGCAAACAGATTATGGTATAATGTGGGCAGACATGATACCGGGCCGTCCGGCGTCCACAGGGAGGTAACCAACTATGGATCACACGAAAAAGATATTGCTGGTGGATGACGAGCCGGAGCTTCTTACTCTGGTAGCCGTCATCTTAAAAGAAGACGGATTCGAAAACATTATGACTGCTTCTACCGTTTCGGAAGGGATAGACGCCGCCAAAACTCAAAAGCCGGATCTTGCAATTCTGGATGTCATGCTGCCTGACGGAGACGGTTTCTCTCTGATGCAGCAGATACGGGCCTTTTCGGATATGCCGGTCATATTCCTGACCGCCAGAGACGAAGCGGAAGATAAGCTGGCCGGGCTGGGGCTGGGTGCGGACGATTACATTGCAAAGCCCTTCCTTGGGGAGGAACTCCTGCTGCGCGTCCATGCTATCCTGCGCCGCTGCTACAAAACAGATGCACCAGTGGTAAAACTGGATGGCTGCCTGATTGATTTTGAGCGTGGTCAGGTGAGCAAAGCCGGTGAAACCATACCTCTCACTGCCATGGAATATACTCTGCTCAAAACCCTTGCAAGAAACGCAGGAAAAATTGTCACTCTGGATACGCTGTGCGAAGCTCTCTGGGGAGACAACCCTTTTGGATACGAAAACAGTCTGAACGCCCATATCCGGCGCATCCGCGAGAAAATAGAATCCACCCCCTCAAAGCCCGTCTCACTGATCACAATGAAAGGGCTGGGATATAAACTGAATATAAGGAAGTGATACCGTGAAGTCATTTGGCAGATATATCTCAAAATATTTTGTTTCTTTTTCTGTCCTGATCATTGGGCTAATGCTTTTCAACCTGTTCGCATTTATCTGGTCATTCCATCGTATTGTACTCAATTATGGAGAAACTTCTCCCCAAAATATGGCGGCAGATGTTGACGCTGCATCCACACCGGAGGGTATCACGGATGAAATGAGGGGCAGGCTCCGCTCCCAAAACATATGGGCCATGTTTCTCAACAGCAGCGGCCATCGCCTCTGGTCTGTGGATCTTCCTGCCGAGATTCCCGCAGACTATTTTGTACAGGACGTGGCTGCCTTTACAAAAGGCTACCTCTGTGATTACCCTGTCTTTGTCAGGTGCAGGGAAGACGGCCTTGTGGTACTTGGTTATCCCAAAGAAAGCTATATGAAGATTACCGGAAACTACTATCCCATGGATGCCATAAAGATACTCCCGATTTTTTTCTGCGTTATGCTTGCCTTTGACCTGACAGCCCTGTTTCTTGCTTACTATTTTTCACGCAGAAAAATCATATGTCTCACCGAACCCCTTATTTCTGCCATTACATCACTATCAGAGGGAAAGCCGATATCCCTTTCCGTATCCGGGGACTTGTCCGAAGTCGCCGACAGTGTAAACCGGGCCTCCCGAATCCTGAGCCGCCAGAACCAGGCCCGGGCCAACTGGATCAACGGCGTATCTCATGACATCCGCACCCCGCTGTCCGTGATTATGGGATATTCCGGAAGGATAGCTGGTGATTCCGCTGCAAATGACAGCATTAAGATTCAGGCAGAGACCATAAAGCGTCAAAGCATGAAGATAAAAGATCTGGTAGCGGACTTAAATCTGGTATCCCAATTAGAATACGATATGCAGCCTGTACATAAAGAACCTGTGCGTCTGTCCAGGCTGCTGCGCTCCTATACGGCAGAACTGTTAAGCACAGAAATTTTCGGGAATTACACTGTTGAACTTCATATTCCTTCTTCCGCCGAGACTCTCACCCTGGATTGTGACGCCCGCTTAATTTCGAGAGCAGTAGGAAATCTGGTTCAGAACAGCATCCGCCACAACCCGGAGGGCTGCAGCATTGTTCTTGGCCTAACCTGCACAACCGACACCATTTGTCTGTCGGTATCGGATAATGGCGTTGGCCTGTCAGCCGATAAATTGAGGGAACTGAAAGAAAAACCGCATTACATGGAGAGCACTGATGACAAACTGGATCTGAGACATGGCCTTGGACTTATCCTTGTCCGCCAGATTGCAGACGCCCATAAGGGAAGGATGCAGATTGAAAGCGAAGAACGCAAGGGCTTTAGGGTCTCCTTAATTTTCTCCAAGTTTTAACTTTGAAATGAATATGGCCGAAAACCCGCTAAATCAAGACTTTCGGCTGGGTATAAATAGCAAAATTCCAATTTCCACAGCCAGCAGAACCAGCAGGACATACAGAAGTACCGGCCGGGCACAGACAGCCCCCGCAAGCAGCAGCATCACCACCGGAACCACATATTTCCGAGGATGATGCCACAGGTCGCTTTCAATCTTCCAGCCACGGATGGGATAAAACCATTCCAGAAGCACAGACAGCACTGCGCTCTGCAGAGCAAAGAAAACAGCCCCGGCAATCATCAGGGCAGTGATGCCGTTGTTTTGTATCTGCCAGCTTAAAAGGAATATCATATCCGCCGCCATATTACAGGAAAAGATAAACAGGCAGTATGGGATGCAAAAGCGCCGTTTCTGTCCAGGCAGGAAACGGACTTCCTGCTCCAGGTCACGGTCACAGGACAGCAAGATACAAATAGGGGTATTTAAGGATAAAATCGCAAACCCCACCGGAACAACAGACATCCCGGCCATTTCTCTTAAGAAATACGGCATTACAATGCCTACACACCACATCACAGCAGTATTGACCAGATAATTCCTGTGGCAGCTCAGATACCGGAAAAAGTATCGCCACAGGGAAGCTTTCTTCCTCTGCCGGATAGCATGGAGTTTCTCACTCTCCCCCTGATAAAAAGCGTATCCGTCTGCCTTCCACAAAATCAGAATAGCAATGAAACTATTCGCAAGCAGCAACAGTCCAAACCATGTCCTACTTCCACAAAATAAAATTGCGAATACTATGGCAACAGCCCAAAGCCCGCCCGCATACCAATATTTTCTCAGGGAATAGGCGGCGGCAGCCATAAGGACCGCATGAAGCATACTGATAACTATTCCTATCATCTCTATGGGCTTCCATGCAGAAACAGCCAGCAGAACCGCCAGAAGCAGCCCTGTCTTTGTAAGAACCGTATAGGCTCCCAGCGCCGCCACATAGGAGAAGACAAATTCCCGGCCATGCCCTGGCAGCATCAGCATATGTTTCAGCTCCACAGCATTATCTCTGGAAGAAAGGGCCTGCCACATCACACCGGCAGTAAAAGCGCTTATCATCAGGATCCGTACAAATGATGCAACCTGCACCTGAAAGCCTGCGATATACAGCCCCCAAAATATGATCACATCAAGTAAGAGCGTCCGGGGCAGCCGCTCGTATCTTGCCCCAAACAGTTTTTTTGCAAAGGCTTTACCTGTCATTTTCATCATGCAGCGCCTCCCGGATATCCGCGGCACCTACCTGCCCGCCTTCAAAAGTCTGCCGGATCTTACCGTCCTCCAGGACAAATACCCGGTCAGAGGTCAGCGTGATGCTCTCCAGGATATGGGAAGAAAACAGCACAGTCCCATACTCTTTATAGCCCGAAATCTGCTGGTACAGATATTCCGTACTCTGGAAATCCAGGCCGTTGACCGGCTCGTCCAGAAGGAGCAGCCTGGGTTTCAGGGCAAAAGCCGTGATCAAAAATGCCTTTTTCCGGTTTCCGGTTGACAGCTCCCTTAACAGGATATCTGTATACTCTTCAAAATGGAAACCATGTACCAGCTCCGATGCATCCGACACACCCTTCCCATAGGCGGCGCATACATAGGCCAGGTATTCCCGGAAAGTAAAATACGAAAAAGA
>CAJTVL010000164.1 GCA_910579425.1 uncultured Lachnospiraceae bacterium
GACTTGCTGTGACTAATACAATCGACGCTAAGATACTTGCAAAGATGTTCTTAGCCGGTGCCCAAAATCTGGAATCCAAAAAGGAATGGATCAATGACTTAAACGTTTTCCCCGTGCCTGACGGCGATACGGGAACGAATATGACCCTTACCATTATGTCGGCGGCCAAGGACGTTGCGGCGATGCAGGAGATTGATATGTTCACCCTGTGTAAGGCAATTTCTTCCGGTTCGCTGCGGGGGGCAAGAGGAAACTCCGGCGTTATCCTATCCCAGCTTTTCCGGGGATTTACCAAGTCCATAAGAGAGAAGGAAAGTTTAAGCGTCCCGGTCTTTGCAGACGCTTTCGAGAAGGCGGTGGAAACCGCTTATAAGGCGGTGATGAAGCCGAAGGAGGGCACCATATTAACGGTTGCCAAAGGCATATCGACCAGAGCCAGGGCTCTGGCTGACGAAGGCTGTGAAGACCTGACCGTGTTTTTTGAGGAAACGATCCGCCGGGGAGACGAGGTTTTGGAGCAGACTCCCGAAATGCTTCCCGTCCTCAAGCAGGCAGGAGTGGTTGACTCGGGCGGTCAGGGGCTTATGCAGGTTCTGAAGGGAGCCAACGATGCCTTTCTGGGAAAAGAAATTGATTTCAGCGTTCCCTCCCAGGCTTCTTCCCCCAAGGCTGCTCCAAAGCAGACGCAGCCAAAGGCGGAGGCGGATATTAAATACGGCTACTGTACGGAATTTATCATCCTGCTCAGCCGGAATTTTAATATCAAGACAGAAATGGATTTTAAGGAATATCTGGAATCCATCGGTGATTCTATTGTGGTGGTGACGGACGACAATGTGGTAAAGGTACACGTGCATACCAACGATCCCGGTCTTGCGATCCAGAAAGCCTTAAAATACGGCGCTTTGTCCAATATGAAGATCGACAATATGCGCTTGGAGCATGAGGAAACCCTCAAAAAGGAAGAACAGGGAGCGCAGGACGGAGCCGAAAAGGAAGACAAGGCGCCTGTCATGCCGCACAAGGAGGTAGGATTCATTGCCGTCTCTGTGGGAAAGGGAATCAATGAAATTTTCACCGGACTCGGAGTGGATCATATCATTGAAGGCGGCCAGACCATGAACCCCAGCACGGAAGATATGCTCAATGCCATCGAGAAGGTCAATGCGGATACCATATTTATCCTTCCCAACAACAAAAACATCATTCTGGCAGCCAACCAGGCAAAAATGATGGTGGAAAACAAAAACATCATTGTCATCCCCACCAAAACGGTACCCCAGGGAATTACAGCCATCATAAACTACGTTCCCGACCTATCCGTGGCCGAGAATGAAGAGATCATGAAGAACGAGATGGGCAGCGTGAAGACCGGGCAGGTAACCTACGCTGTGCGGGATACGGTAATTGAGGACAAGGAAATCAAGCAGGGAGACTATATGGGAATCGGCGACCAGGGAATTTTGTCCGTAGGGGCTGCAGTCCCTGAGGTTGCTTTCCGGATGGTGACGGAAATGATGACCGACGACCTGGAGCTGATCAGCATTTACTACGGAGATGAGATTTCTTTAGAAGCAGCCCAGGAGCTTAAAAATCAGGTTGAGGAAGCTTTCCCTTCCTGTGACATTGAGCTTCAATACGGCGGACAGCCTATTTACTATTATATTATATCTGCTGAATAACCGGCGGAACGGATTTATTTGAGGCCGGTTTACCTGACAAAAGGACGGATTACCGTCCTTTTTGCGGTTCAAACAGAATTTAGTAACAAAAACCAGATGCTGTGGTTACGGGGAAGAGGAGATGAAGGATTCAGATAATATTACATGCCTGAAGGGAATCGGCGAAAAAACTGCAAAGCTGCTGAAAAAGCTGGGGATCACTACCGTCAAAGACCTGCTTTATTATTATCCCAGGGGGTATCAGAGCTTTTTACCTCCCATTAAGCTCTCCCAGGCCGAACCGGAGGAAGTAATCACAACAGAGCTTTTTGTGGTATCCGATTTTAAATGGAAGAAGGTCCGCAATTTATCCATAGGCACGGGCCTGTGCAGCGACGGCAGAAACCAGGTTTCCATCACTTATTTTAACGCTCCTTATATGAAAAAGAGAATGAGCGCCGGATGCAGCTATCTGTTCCGGGGAAAGCTCAAAACAGAAAAGGGCAGATATTCCATGGATCAGCCAAAGCTTTATACCCGGGAGGAATACGCAGAGCTTATGGGACAGCTCTGGCCCTGCTACGGCCTGACTGCGGGACTTACCAACAGAACCGTATTAAAGGCCGCAAGCCAGGCCATAGATTCGGAGGCTTTTGCGCCGGAGGAATATGTTCCCGAAGAACTTATGCTTAAATATCGTCTGATTTCCCAAAGGGAAGCCCTTTGTCAGATCCATTTTCCCAAAGACTGGGAGCATCTTCTTGCGGCAAGAAGGCGGCTTGTTTTTGACGAGTTTTTTCTTTTTCTGGTTTCCGTCCGGCGGATGAAAGAATACAATGAAGCTTCCCCCACGAATTATCCCATGCTGGAAACTGCCTGGCCCGGCAGGCTCTTGGAGCAGCTTCCCTTTTCCCTGACCGGCGCACAGCGCAGGGTATGGGAGGAAGTCAAAGAAGATCTCACAGGCGGCTTTTGTATGAACCGCTTAATTCAGGGAGATGTGGGCTCCGGGAAAACAATTGTGGCTTTCCTTGCCCTTTTGCTGGCGGTAAGCAACGGCTTTCAGGGGGCGCTGATGGCTCCAACCGAACTTTTGGCCGCCCAGCATTTTGAGCAGCTTATGCGGCTGACCGAAAGCTATCAGCTCCCTTTCCGCCCCGCGCTCTTGACCGGTTCCGTCAGCGCCTGCGCCAAAAAGGAGATTTACCGCGGCATCCGGGAGGGGGAAGTAAACGTCGTCATCGGAACCCATGCGCTCATACAGGAAAAAGTGACCTACTTAAAGCTGGGGCTTGTGATCACGGACGAACAGCACCGGTTTGGGGTACGCCAGCGGGAGCAGCTAAATGAAAAGGGGGGCGGCGCCCATGTGCTGGTCATGAGCGCGACCCCCATTCCCCGGACCCTGGCAATCATTCTCTACGGCGACATGCATTTGTCAGTGATCGACGAGCTGCCTGCAGGCAGGCTTCCCATCAAGAACTGTGTGGTAGGGACTTCTTACCGGCCCAAGGCCTATGAATTTATCACTAAAGAGATCCGAAAGGGAAATCAGGCTTATGTGATCTGTCCTATGGTGGAGCAGGGCGAGGAGGAAACAGCGGGGCTTGAAAACGTCACCGACTACGGCGAGAGATTAAAAAGTACGCTGCCTCAGGATATTCATGTGGAGATCCTTCACGGGAAGATGAAGCCCGGGGACAAAAAGAGGGTGATGGAGGCCTTTGCCGCCGGAGATGTCCACGTACTGGTGTCCACCACGGTGATCGAAGTGGGTATCAATGTTCCAAAGGCCACGGTGATGATGATCGAGAACGCAGAGCGGTTCGGCCTGGCGCAGCTCCATCAGCTCCGGGGACGGATCGGACGGGGAGATGAGCAGTCCTACTGCATTTTCATGAACTGCTCGGATTCCAAAACGTCCATGGAACGGCTTGGCGTTTTAAACCATTCCAATGACGGCTTTCGGATTGCCGAAGAGGATTTGAAGCAGCGGGGCCCCGGCGATCTGTTCGGCATCCGCCAAAGCGGGGATATGGATTTCAAAATCGCCGACATTTATCAGGATGCCGACCTGTTAAAGGAGATCAGTGTTTCGGTGGACGAGCTCCTTTCACAGGGCGGCCTGGACTCGCCGCAGTGCGAGCCTTTGAAACGGTATCTGGAGGAAAATGCCGGAAAATTTATTGACTTTAGGACAATCTGAAAGTAAGATGTATTTGCACATGTTATATTATGGCAGTGCCGGTCAGGAAGCTGCCGGAGAAAGGATTAAGTGGTCGATTTGAATAAGAAAGTAGCGGTTATCACAGATTCAAACAGCGGTATTACACAGGCCCAGGCGAAGGAACTTGGAATCAGGGTGCTTCCCATGCCTTTTATGATTAACGAGGAAACCTTTTTTGAGGATATTACCCTCACCCAGGAAGAATTTTACGAAAAATTAGAGAGCGGCGCCGACGTGGTCACAAGCCAGCCCTCCCCGGAGACGGTGATGGAGCTTTGGCGTGAGGTGCTGGAAGAATACGACGAGATCGTCCACATTCCCATGAGCAGCGGTTTATCCGGCTCCTGCCAGAGCGCGGTTATGCTCTCCCAGGATTTTGAAGGAAAAGTCCAGGTAGTAAACAACCAGAGGATTTCCGTCACTCAAAGGCAGTCCGTATTAGACGCCCTTTTCCTTGCAGAAGAGGGAATGAATGCCGGTGAGATCAAGGCTTTCCTTGAAAAGGATAAATTTAATTCCAGCATCTATATTATGCTGGACACCCTGTATTATCTGAAAAAGGGGGGCAGGATCACTCCTGCGGCCGCGGCCATCGGAACCATCCTGCGCCTGAAGCCGGTGCTTCAGATCCAGGGCGATAAGTTAGATGCCTTTGCCAAGGCAAGAACCTCAAATCAGGGCAAGACCATCATGACCGGCGCCATCAGGAACGATATGGAAAACCGCTTCGGAGGCGCCAAGGCGGATAATATCTGGCTGCAGGTTGCATATTCCAAAGATTTAGACGCCGCCCAACAGTTTGCCGGGGAACTGTCCAAAGAATTTCCGGGATTTAACATTGTGATCAATCCCCTT
>CAJTVL010000165.1 GCA_910579425.1 uncultured Lachnospiraceae bacterium
GGCCTCCGGACAGGCTCATGCCCCGCTCTGCCACCATCGTATCGTACCCGTCTGCCAGGGAGGAAATAAAACTGTCCGCCTGGGCGATGGATGCCGCAGATGTTAGTGACACCTCATCCGCTCCCGGCAGCCCCCAGGCAATATTTTCCCCCACTGTCATGCCAAACAGCTCGCTTTTCTGCATGGCTATAGCTATTTTCTCCCGGAGCGCCCGCTGCCGGTATTTTCTGACATCAACCCCGTCCACGTAAACCGCGCCGGAATCCACATCATAAAATCGCGCCATCAGTCCTGCCAAAGTAGTCTTTCCGCATCCTGTGGCTCCAATGACAGCCACGGTCTCTCCTCTGTGTACCTTTAGATTGATATGGGAAAGCACGCTCCGGGTGCTTTTCGGGTAGGTAAAGGAGACGTCACGGAATTCAATCTCACCCTGTGCCCGGGCCGCCCCGTCGAAAGAGCCTTCCTCCAGTTCCTGCACGCTTTCCAGCACTTCTTTTACCCGTTTCCATGAAGTGAGCCCCCTGGAAATATTCTGGAACAGCATGACCAGCATCAGAATACCATTCAGAAGCTGGGTGGTGTAGGTCAGCGCCGCCATGACATTTCCCGGTGTGGCGCTGCCGTTTTCCACGGAAAAAGAGCCTGCCAGAAGAATGACCGTGACAGCTATGTACATAATCGCATTCGTAAGGGGATTCATAAAAGCAAAGATCACAAGGGTCTTCAGCTGCGTCCTCACCAGCTCGCCGTTCGCCTTCCCAAACCGCGTTTTTTCATAGGCTTCCCGGACGCAGGCTTTCATGATGCGGATGCCGGACACGTCTTCCTGCATGATTTCATTGATGGCATCCAGATGCGCCTGCAGCCTGGAAAACAAGGGATTTGCCCTCCACAGGCACAACCCGATCACGCCCACCAGAAACGGGAAAGCGCACAGTACGATAAGCCCGAAGCCAGCATTGAGCCGAAACATGAAATACATGCTTCCGAAGGTGAGAAGCGTGGTCCGGATCAGCCCCCTGACAAACAGCGAGACGAGGTTCTGCACCTGGGTGATGTCATTAGTCACCCTTGTCACCAGAGAGCCTGTGCCGAAGCGGTCCATCTGCTGGAAAGAAAAATTCATGATCCTGCGAAAGCAGTCCTTTCGAATCTCATTTCCAATATTCTGGCTGGATATGTGTACGAACACATTGTTGAGGGAGCCGCAAAGCCCTCCCACCAGGACAAGGCCGATCATCTGCAGCCCCAGCATCCATATCAGGTGCAGGTCGGCCCTGCCCCCGTTGTTGACACCAAGGACACCGTCATCCACGATTCGGCTCATAAATCCCGGCTGCACCAAATCCATCATCACCTCGCCAATCATGAACAGGCCAGCGATGATGGCAAAGAGCAGATACTTTCTGATATATTTCCACATGGTCAGCGTCCTCCATGCCCATTTGAGCCTCCATGGTGTCCGTGACCGTCGTGGTGTCCGCCGTCATCCCGGTGCCTATGTCCTTCATGATGTCCGCTGTCATCCCGGCATCCATGCCGGTGCCCATATTTGAATGTATTCTCATTTTCCTTGTATCGTTTTTTCCAGTCACAGCGGACTTTATCCAGAAGTGACAGCAGTTCCTGCTTTTCCTCTCCCGAGAGACAGGAAAACATCTCCTTATGCCGTTTCCTGCGCTGCCTTAGCGCTTCTTCCGCAATTTCCCTGCCGCTCTCCGTCAGGGAAATGTCCGTCGTCCTGCGGTCAGCCTCATTCTGTGTCCGGACGATCCAGCCCGATTCTTCCAGCTTGGACAGAATCTCACTGGCTGAACCCGGCTGGATTCCCAAACGCTCCGTCAAATCCCTCTGGGTGATTGCTTCCAACCCGTTCAGTATGATTAGGATGCGCTTCTGGCTGGCCTTCCCCTCATATAGAGAGCGCATGGTATGATGCAAATCCCGCAGACTGATAATCAGATTGTCATTGATATCCGCCGCAGGATCATTGGCCGCATACATTTCCTGATCCCGATGTTTTCCCTGCTGCTCCGGCATTTTCCCGGTGCGGCGGTATTCCTCCCCTCTGCCGCAGTGCGGCCTTTCCAGATCACAGTGCCGTCCACAGCCGGGGCAAATAGTATTTTCCTGCATAAATCTCTCCTCCTTTTCTTTAGGTACCTTGAGTATAGCACAACAGAAAAGAAATTGTCAAGGTACCTAAATTTTATCAGGAAATACCGATTTCTTTGTTTCGCTGCGCTCAGTCTTTGACGGCTGCCGGCTTTTCCCGTTCAGCTGCCTATAAGTTGACGCAATGACAGAAGCGGAAATGAAAAATGTCAAAATGTCAGATACCGGCATGGAGTACAGGACTCCGTCCAGCCCATAAAAATGCGGGAGAAGGAGCGCGAACCCAACGCCGAACACGATTTCCCTGACCATGGAGAGTATGGTGGATGCAGCCGCTTTCCCCATAGCCTGCAGGAAGATGAACGCCGCTTTGTTCACGCAGGCGAACACAACCATGCAGAGATAGACGCGGAATGCCCGTACTGCAAACTCCGTATAATACTTGCTCTCGTTCGCAGCGCCGAAAATCCCCACAAGCCTGCCCGGGAAGAACTCCACAATGACAAGGGCCAGTATCCCCACGGCAGTTTCCGCAATAAGCAGCCTCGTAAAGAGCTCTTTTACCCTCTCCACAGCCCCTGCGCCCATGTTATACCCAACGATGGGAATACAGCCTGCCGCCATTCCCACCACAATGGAAATCACAATCTGGAAGAATTTCATCACGATTCCCACGACTGCCATCGGAATCTGTGCATACTGCGCCTGCCCGAACACAGAGTCCACCGCCCCATACCGGCGAATCATGTTATTGATGGCAGCCATTGCAGCTACAAGGGATATCTGTGACAGGAAACTGCATATGCCAAGGACTAACGTCCGGCGCACAATCTCACCTTTCAGTTTAAAATCTGCCCTGCCTAATTTTATGGTCTTTGTGTGTGCGAGATACCACACCGCCAGAGCAGCCGTCACGATCTGGCCTATTACCGTTGCCACGGCAGCTCCCATCATCCCCCACCGGAATACAAAGATAAAAACCGGGTCAAGGACAATATTGACGGCAGCTCTCGCAAGCGTGGAAGCCATGGCAAAATTCGGGCTGCCGTCCGCACGGATGACCGGGTTCATTGCCTGCCCAAACATATAAAACGGAATGCCAAGGGTGATCCAGAAAAAATACTCCCTGGAATGGCGGAAGGTTTCTTCATTCACTGTCCCCCCAAACATGGCAAGATCTGGCTGTCCCATATCAGATAAACCGCACACAGGGCTAAGCTAAAGGCCACGATAAGAAGAATATTAACTGTCGTTTCATTCATACATAAAAAGCTAACAAACCTAAACTTTTACAAGTTTGTTAGCTTTAAAAAATATCTCAACGCTTATCTATGATTTTATCAATTAACCCAAAATCCACTGCTTCTGTTGCTGACATATAATTATCACGTTCTGTTGCAAGGGCAATTTCCTCAATGCTTTTTCCCGTATTTTCTGCTAAAATAGAGTTTAGGCGTTCTTTGCTTTTTTGTATATGGTCGGATGTTATTTTTATATCTGTTGCTTGTCCTTGAATACCATTTCCATGAATTGCTGGCTGGTGTATCATTATTTCTGCGTTTGGCAAAGCGATACGTTTTCCTTTCGTTCCACCAGCTAATAAAAAAGCTCCAAAGCTGGCGGCAAGACCAATACAAATAGTTGAAACATCACATTTTATATATTGCATTGTATCATAAATAGCAAAACCGGCTGATACAGAACCTCCGGGACTGTTTATATATAACTGTATATCTTTTTCGGGGTCTTGTGCTTCTAAAAACAACATTTGAGCAATAATCAAACTGGCTGACATATCACTTACTTCTTCCCCCAAAAAAACAATTCTGTCGGATAGTAACCGTGAGAAAATATCGTAACTTCTTTCTCCACGACTTGTTTGTTCGATAACATATGGAATTGTACTCATGCAGCAATCTCCTTAATTTGTGCAATAAATTTGTAACTAGAGATATAAGAATAACACATAGAAATTCTCTTTTGTTTTGGCATAAAGATACCAATATCCCTATAAATTTTAGGTGGATATAAGTATATTTGTTTAAACGCAAACGAAAATGATTGTTGTGTATCATACCCGGCTTCATATGCAATTTGCATGATTGGCTTATCTGTTTTAACCAGTTTTTCAGCAGCAACAGTGAGCCTGCGGTTTTGCAAATACTTATACATAGTAATTCCTGTATGCTCTGTAAAAATACGATTAAGATAGAATTTGGAATAACCGATATTCTTTGATATATTATCTAAGTTGATTTCTTTCTCTAAATTTTTCTCGATATAATCTATGACTTTTTTAACAACTTCTTTTTGGTCTTTCATTGTATACCCTCCTTGCGCTCTTATCTATTATAACAAGTTTAAATATACATGTCTTAATAAAAAATGCTATTTTGGTACCAAATTTTAAAAATCTTGCTATTTGATATGAGGAATGAGAGGGTTTCCGTAGTAGTCGGCATTGTGGGAAAATCTAAACTTTTGGATTTTCCCACAATGCTTGTCTTTTAATCTTTTGTTTGGAATAGTGTGGTGCTGGCGGTCTATCTCTTGTTTTCGGTTGCTTGCTTCTTTA
>CAJTVL010000166.1 GCA_910579425.1 uncultured Lachnospiraceae bacterium
CTGGCGAATGCTGCCGGATGCTTCTCCCTTTTTATGTCTTGAACAATCGGGAGTTTCTCTGTATAATAAAACTATAAGGCAGGGCATAGCCGATTTGCCGGACTGATTGGCAAAATCTGGAACCGAGGTGATATGATGCAGGGTGAAACATTACAGGAAGAACCAAAAGAGAAAACAGCGGAGAAAAAGAATGCGTTTGCAAAATATACGGCGAAAGACAGTGTTTTTTCAACGCTCTTTCAGGATAAGAAATATCTGATACAGTTATACCGTGCGCTCCATCCGGAGGATACGGAGACGACGGAAGATGCGCTTATGGATATTACCATAAGGAACGTCCTCACGAATGGAATTTATAACGATCTAGCTTTCAGGGTTGGGGATAAAGTCATGTTTCTGGTCGAGCATCAATCTTCATGGACGATGAATATTATTATACGTGTGCTGATGTATTTAGTGCAGATTTACCATGACTATTTTGAGGAACAGGATGCAGATTTATATGGGAGCAAGAAGGTTCATGTTCCAGAACCAGAATTATACATGATTTTTACAGGAGAGCGTGCCAGCAGACCGGAAACAATCTCACTTTCCAAAGAATTTTTCGGCGGGAAAGAATGTGCTATTGAAGTAAAGGTTAAAGTGCTTTACGGAGATAAAGGGAATGACATTATCAGCCAGTATGTTGCGTTTACAAAAGTATATAATGAACAGGTGAAACAGTATGGAAGGAGCCGGGAGGCTGTCACGGAAACCATCCGTATCTGTAAAGACAGGGATGTGCTTCGGAAGTTTTTGGCAGGCAGAGAAAAGGAGGTTATATCTATTATGATGGCTTTGTTTGATGAAGAGAAGATCATGCGTACCCATATAGCAAGTGAAAGACGTGAGGCTGCAAAGGAGGCAGTAAGGGGTGGAGTAGAAAATATGTTAAAGTTGGGGAAAATGTCGGCAGAAGAAATTGCAGGCTGTTTTCCTGAATTGTCTGTGGAAGACATTCGAGAAATTGAAAAAGGGCTGCTCCAAACGATATAATACTTGGTGGCAGGCAGATACAAAAAGAAAAGTATATAGAATCCCCGGCTGCAAATGAATACAGCCGGGGTTATTCACATGGAGGATAAAGTGAAGGAATCAGAACTGATAGGGAAAGTACATTCTGCTGTCTACCACCAGTGCCAGCAAAGGGGATATGCCGCCCCTGCTGATGTGCTGGTTGATATAGGTGTCCTGCCTAAGCAGAAGTATGAGGACTGGAGATTCGGGAAAGTACGGTATCTGGAAGCGGTGTGTACGTGTAATTTAAAGAAGCTCTCCTTTATTATGAAACAGATCCGGTCCTATGCAAAGAAAACGAACCTGAAACCGTCTTTCTGTTATTACAAGCGGTGGGGTGTGAAGAAAAGGCATGGACATAAGCCGGTAATCCCCCTTCGGTTCAGCAAAAGCGGAAATCCGGAGATTGAAAAAGCATATGCGACACACTATGTGGATTTAGGACGGACAGAGCAGTTGAAGAAAGAAAAGATGGAGAAAGCGGCAGCTGCAAACCAGGCTGAAATATCGGATAAGACACAAGATATGCCAGTAAATATTTCTGACAGCAGAAGCGGAGCGTAAAATGGGGAGAAGGAATGGAAAAAGAATCTGAAAAAAAGTATGAAACCATGAAGAAAATCATGGACGCATTAGAGGATATTCTATGCTCTTATCAGGGCAGGGGACATCAATCAGTATATGTTGACCTGGATTCCCTTGCGCTTTTCACAAGCCTGATTGCATACGGGCAGATACAGGTAGAAAATTACAGGTATGACTATGACGATAATATCCGGAAGGATGAAGAAGCTGAACGGATTTACAGGGAGCTTGCCCCACAGACAAGATGGCGTGTGGGGCAAGGAACCCAGATAGAACCGATACGGATGAATGCTTTGAAGCAGCTTGCGGCTCAAGGTATGCCGACGTACCAGGGACAGGTTTATTATGTAGATACAGGCTCCATCCTGGTATGCGGGGAAATCCTGCCCTATGAGATTTTCCAGTTGTTCACGGATATGCCGGAAGTGAAGAAATTATATGTTTTCCCCTACCCGTTCCAAGCGGAATGGGAGAAGCCGCTCTATTTTTCCTTTGAACCAACAGAAGCGGCACGGGAGGAAATGCAGAAATATGTGGAGAGAAAACTGGATGAAATGTGTCGTATCATGAGAGAGAAAAGCGAAGGCATTAGCGGAATAATCCCTAAAGTGGAAGATATTTTTTAAACATATTTGTTTCATTGGAATCATAACAGCCGCAAAGATTTGATAAAGGAATCATGCGGCTGTTTTTCTGCCAGTAAGATTAAGAAATATCGGTGCTTTTCTGTTTTTCCGGCTGTCGGGTGTGCGTCTGTCCTAAAATCTTATCGACATTGAAGCAGACGGTATTTAATTCTTTTTGGTAATCCCGGAAGTAATGGTAAGTTTTCTGTGCCTCTTTTTTCTGTTGGAGTAGCTTTTCCTTTTCTGCTTTCAATAACTTTATGGAGGGGAGCTTCCCATCTGCGGACTGCTCTTTCAGAAATTTCCGTGCGGTTTCATAGAGTGCGATTTCCGTCGGATGCTCCTGCCGGAACTGCCCTTTATTCTTTGCTTTCACAAACTTTTGGTAGACAGATTTATTGGCAAGATACTGACCTGTATAGTGGATCTGCTCATTTACTTTCCGGAGATTATCTTCTACAGACTTCAATTCTTTTCTGGAAATGGAAGCATGGCTCTTAATCCCTGAAAAAGAATCTTCCAGGGAATCCCTTGTATTATATCCATGCTCTTGTATATAAGCAACTGTTTTAGCCATTTCTTTCAGGTTGGAAAGTTTCACTTTGTTAGCGTAAGCGGCATTCTGCTGTGCCTTTACGCAAGCTTGCAGATCGACTACCAGACGCAGATCTGATTTGATAAACAGGACTGATACAGTTTCCTCTTGCAGTAGATTGGATGGGCTGGTTGCAGATTTCTTCGATTCCATATTATATTTCCCCATATCAACTGTTTTCTTTTTGTTTTCCTTATGCTCTGCATTTTCCTTAAACAGCTCCAGAAGATAATCTTCTACATAATGTGTGCCGAGCATCCTTCCGGTGATATATTTGTTTCGTTCCGGGTGGAGGTAGCTGAACCTGCCCCGGCTGACCTTCAATTTGACATTGTATTTTTCCAAAAGCAAGTTCTGAAAATCTTCCTGGCTGCAGGAAACGGCTGCGGCATCTTCGATTGCAGACCGTAGAAATTCTTTCTGTGTCTGAAATTCTGTTTTACGTGGTGTCAGCCCGTCTGCACGGAGCTGTCTGTTACGTTCATCCAATTTCTTCTGCCCTCTGCGCTTCGCATGGTATTCCCGGTCTGTGATTTTCTTTTCTGCAGGAGCAAGGAGGTCTACTTGGTGCAGATGCTCCCGGCGGCATATATCCATAAGTGACTGCTTTAAGTGAATCAGATAATCTTTAGATACATGATGCTTATACCCGGCACGGGAATCGCAGGCCCGTTCCATAAAGTCCTGACGTTCCACATCATATTTCCGTAAGCTGTTGATTACGATATGCACATGGATGTTGCCGCTTTCATTATGCCCATCCATGTGGGTACAGACAAGAGCCTGATGGCCGGGAAAGTTTTTCTTTGCATATTCCATTCCAATCTGCTGTGCCCATTCCCCGGTCAATCCATTTTCTATTGCGTCCTTTGGATCGAAGCTGATGATGTAATGGTGGGATTTGATTTCATCATAGGATTCATTTTTGTGGTATAGGGCATTTAGTTCCCTGCACTCCATGTCGAACGTGAACGGATCACAGTTTATGCCGTCCATGATATATTCCTTTCGTGGGATCAATTCACCATTTTCATCAAGTATCGGTTTGTTCGTACTTTCATCATACTGGAATAAGAGATACCGTTGTGCTTCCCCATAGTCGGCATTTTTACTTGCTATATGTTTCAGTATTGCCATCCAAACTACCTCCGGCGGCAGAGTGGAAATCTCCCGCCATCTTTAAGACTTCATACTTCATTTCATAAATTCTGGCCACGCTCTGGTCGATTGCCTTACGCATTTCTTGTGAGTGGATGCCGCCGCTGTTAAAATGCCTTGCAATTTGGTTTAAGTTGCTCCCGATTTTCCCAAACTCTGCAACCAGCTTTTTCAACTCCGGCAGGTCTGCAACAATCTCATAATTCGCTGTGACCTTCTGCTTCATAATCTGTTTCCTAACATATTCAGCCGTTGGAAGATGTGTAGCCTTTGCGTTTTCAGAAACGATTTCATATTCCGTATCAGTAAGGCGGAGCATAATTTGGTGTTTGTGTCGTAGTTCCCTGTCCTTCTTTGGTCTTGCCATTGTATAGTTCCTTTCTGTTAAAAGTGTAAAAGTGAACTTCCCTTATTATAAGGATAAAAAAGAGTTCTTATAATAAAGCCGATTAGGGAACGTCAATGGGAAACGAAAGAGAGATTTTTATAGAAATATTTAGGTTTCTCCGTGATTGGGATAATCACGCTGCGACTATTTTCAATAGGAGCCAGCCTGCATATAGGAAAAATATGCCAGAACCGAGGGTATGGGGAGCGGAATCCTCCATCAAGTTTGTCAGGTAAGCAAAATCCACGAAGTGGGTTTGGAGTTACTCTGGCGAAACTTGCCCT
>CAJTVL010000167.1 GCA_910579425.1 uncultured Lachnospiraceae bacterium
TGCCATCTTTCCCGCAGTAAGCCTTATGTTGTTGGTGCTAACTTAATGACATTGAAGGCTGAATAGTTACTTATTTTGCACCCGGAAAACCCCTGGCATGTTGCCGAATTTTTCCTGCCGTAGTATAATAAGCAAAAAAGTCAGAAAAGAAGGTTTCTATGAATAACTTGATCATTCCACCTAATTACCGGTCTGCTTTGAATCTTCACGATACACAGATCGGCATCAAAACCGTAAAGGATTTTTTCCAGAATATGCTTGCGGAACGTATGCATCTTCTGCGCGTCTCCGCTCCCCTGTTCGTTGACCCAAGCTCCGGCCTGAACGACAACTTAAACGGCGTGGAGCGCCCTGTCGTGTTCGGCATCAAAGAACAAAATGATTATAAGGCGGAAATTGTGCATTCTCTGGCCAAGTGGAAACGGTTTGCACTGAAAGAGTACGGATTTTCCTACGGAGAAGGGCTCTATACGGACATGAGCGCAATCCGCCGGGATGAACAGACGGACAACATCCATTCCATCTACGTGGATCAGTGGGACTGGGAAAAAATCATTTCCAGGCAGGAGCGGAGCATGGATTTCCTGAAAGAGACCGTGCGCACCGTCTACAAAACTCTGCGCAAAACAGAAAAATATATGGCCATCCGTTACGACTACATAGAGGAAATCCTGCCCCACGATATTTTCTTCCTCACCACCCAGGAGCTGGAGGATCTCTATCCCGGCCTCACTCCCAAGGAAAGGGAATATCGCATCACCAAAGAAAAAGGGGCCGTCTGTCTGATGCAGATCGGCGATATTCTGCGGTCCGGCGAAAAGCATGACGGCCGGGCGCCGGACTATGACGACTGGGCGCTGAACGCCGATATTATCGTATACTATCCCGTCCTGGATATTGCATTGGAATTATCCTCCATGGGGATCCGCGTGGACAGGGATTCCCTGATGAGCCAGCTTGAGAAAGCAGGCTGCCCCGAGAGGGCCCGGCTGCCTTTCCAGAAAGCGGTCCTGGAGGATGCGCTTCCCCTAACCGTGGGCGGCGGTATCGGCCAGTCCCGTATCTGTATGTTTTTCCTGCGCAAGGCCCATATCGGAGAAGTGCAGTCTTCCCTGTGGCCCAGAGAAATAATGGAGGAAGCAGGCAGAAACGGCATTCAATTGCTTTAATTCTCTCAAACCGTATCCCTGTTTAAATCAAGCAGGAGGAATTTCTCATAAAATAGAAATTCCTCCTACTCAATTACCATAATTTGATTTTATTACCCCTTTGGCGTTGCTGACTCCTCCAACGCCTCCAGAAATTTTTTCATCGCCTCAAACCAGCCTTCGGCATCCTCTCTCACGCTTCCCTCACCGCAGTCTGTAACGGAATTGGACAGGGCCAGCCCATGCATTCCAAAGGGATAGACAAATAGCTGAAAGGGAATCTGGTGAAGATACAGTTCCTCTGCAAACCGCAGGGAATTACGCAGATCTACCAACTCATCTTTTGCCGTATGCCAGATAAAACAGGGAACTGTCTCCTCACCAATCTGATAAACCGGACTGTATTTGCGCAAGACTTCTTCTCCGGGATTCTTTTCCCCAAACATGGCGATATTAGTCAGTTCCATCAGCTCCGTGGGGCATTCTCTATTTTTATCCCTCATAAGCAGCATATCCGTCACGGGATAGCCAAGAATTGCCGCATAGGGTCTCAGCTTTTCCTTCGGCTCCCCAAGTTCCTTCGCAAACCAGGATTCATGCCAGAGAGAGGCGTAGGAAGCGCACAAATGTCCCCCCGCCGAAAAGCCGCAGATACTGATGCGCTCAGCATCGATCCTCCATTCCCGGGCATGTTCCTTTACATACGCCATGGCCTTTCCCAGATCAAACAACGGCCCGGGCTGCAGAGCCTGTCCCTCCGTTCCCACGCGGTAGCGCAAAACAAAGGCCGCATAACCCCCGGTATTAAATCTAAGAGCAATGGGTTCACCCTCTCTGTCAGATAAAAACTGGTATGCTCCGCCGGGACAGACGATCACAGCCGGCGTTTTCTTATCCTCCTGATACTCTGAAGAAGGAGCCGGAATATATGTCGTAAGGGTTACCTCCGGGTGTTCCTTGTCGAGATGAATTGTCTGATAAATCATGATTCCCTATCCTTTCACCGCTCCCACGGTCATTCCCTTAATAAACTGCTTCTGCATACATAAAAACAATATAATAATCGGAATGGAAGATAAAATAATCCCTGCCATGGCCGTGGAATAGTCCTTTGCAAAATCCGAGAAAAGCAGCTTAAGCGCCAGCGTCACTGTCCGGAGGTTTTCCCGGCTCACCATCAGGCTGGTCAGCATAAAATCATTCCAGATATTGAAGGCCTGTATGATAACCATAGTCGCGAAGGAAGAACGAACCAGCGGGAGCACAATCACAAAAAACGTCTGATAAACATTGCAGCCGTCGATCCGCGCCGCCTCCTCCAGCTCCACCGGCACCGTGGACATAAAGTTGGTTTGAAGAAAAATGCCAAAGGACATTCCGGTTGCTATGTAAAGCAGGATCAAACCCAATCTTGTATTGATCAGCCCAAAAAAATTCCATATCTGGTAAATAGGCAGCATCAGAGCCTGTGCCGGCACCAAGATGCCGATCACAAAGTAAACCAACGCAAAGCGGAAAAATTTTTTCTTTCCCCGCGCAATCGCCCATGCAGTGATCGTACACAAAAGCGCCATCACCAGCACACTGACAACGGTGTAAAACAGGGAGTTCATAAATGCCGTGTCTAGATGAAGCTTCACCACCGCGTTTTCAAAATTATCAAAGCGAAAAGCCCCGGGAAAGGACAGCGGAGGATCCATATAAAGCTCCTGCTTTGTCTTAAAGGAAAAGTTGATAATCATCAATATGGGAAAAACAAAAACCGCGGCCAGAAGGGCGGCAAATACCTCAAAGATCAGCAGCTCCTTCGTATACTTTTCCTTTACCTTTTTTTCTTTTTTTACCTGTGTCATCAGAGCTGTACCTCCTTTTTACGAAACAGCCTGATCTGGAACACAGCCACTGCCAGCAGCAAAAGAATCAGTATCACTGCAATGGAAGAGCCGTAGCCGTATAACTTGTGTTCAAAGATTGCCGTGTAAAGATAATAAATAATGGAGGTGGATGCCCGTCCGGGGCCCCCCTGGGTGGAGGTGACCAGAATATCGTAGGTCTTAAGGGCTCCTGTAGTCAGCCCAATGGTACAGGTGGTAATTGCAGGCATAAGAAGGGGAACCGTAATCTTTATAAACTTCTGTATTCCGTTAGCTCCGTCTATCTTTGCCGCCTCATAATATTCTGTTGGGATGGACTGCAGAGCCGCCAGATAGATCATCATCCAGAGCCCTGACCACTGCCAGATATTGGCAATGGTCAGTCCTATGGTCACCGTGTCCGCGTTTCCCAAAAGCTGCAGGTTCCAGTTAAGGTGCAGCCTGGCGCAGATGTCCGGCAAAACCACCGCATAAATCTTCGTCCACACAAAGCCTGTCACAATGGAGCTGAACAGGCAGGGAATGAACAAAATCGTCCGGTAAAGCTTGACCCCTTTCATCGCCTTATCCATCAAAACCGCCAGAAGGAGCGTTAAAATATCCGCTATCCCGGCATTTAAAACAGCAAATTTAATGGTAAAGGCCCAGGAACTCATCACACTCTTGTCGCGAAAAATATTGATATAATTTTGAATATTTACAAATTGTATATGGGCGCTGAACCCGTCCCACTCCGTAAATGAGTAGTAAAGACAAAGGACGATGGGAACAATAATGCCTATCGTGAACAAAACGAAAGCGGGAAGAACCAGCGTCAGATACTGCAGCTCCATTTTTTGCTGTAAGTTCAGTTTTTTCATCCTTACTCCTCAAAGCTCTTAAACCCGCACACACTGCTGCGCCCGTCGGCCGCCTCAAGAGCCTCGTCAAGGGTCATATTCCCATGGAGCCATTCCGAGAGGTCGCTGGAGCATTCATCCCAGAAGCCTGCTGCCGGAAGCTGGTTAGTGATCAGATTCTGATCCACGATCCGTCCTGCCGCAGCATATTTGTCTATATCCTCCTGGCTGGGATTCTTAAAAGTTACATTTGCACCGCTGATCAGAGAGCCTTCCGAAACGCTGTCGCAGATAGCTCCCGCCACATCAGGCTCCGTAAGTAAGGCAAAGATGTCGTCAACCGCCTGCGGATACTGTGTGCTGGCAGACTGAAAGAAGGTAATGTCCGGCTCAAAAATAAGCGCGGCGCTTCCGTCCTCATTAGGCACCGGAAACATCCCAAATTCAAAGGACTCGTCCAGTGTCAGATAATTGTTGATACACCAGGAGCCGTCCATCTGCATGGCGGCTTCTCCCTTCACAAACCGTGCGTCACAGGTTGTCTGGTCTACGGAATAGGTATCTTCCCAGGAATGGTCCATCATATACTTCACATTTTCATAGCCCTGTCTGTAGGCATCGTCTTTCGCACTCACCTTGCCGTCCTTTAAATCCTGTCCCCATGTCTCGCTTACATAAAACCTGAATCCGTGAGACTTATTGTCCCGGCACATTGACAACTACATATTTAAC
>CAJTVL010000168.1 GCA_910579425.1 uncultured Lachnospiraceae bacterium
TGCCATCTTTCCCGCAGTAAGCCTTATGTTGTTGGTGCTAACTTAATGACATTGGGCCGTGAATTGTAACGCATAAAGATTTTCCGTCCAGGACTGTTCATTGCCCCTGACATGCGGTAACTTTAAAGAACCAAAAACAAAGGAGAACCTAAAATGGAAAACTTACAGACACACATCAGTAATTATCTTTCCTTCTGCCAAAATCAGAAGCGGCTGGATGAAAAGACCCTGAAAGCATACAGGATCGATCTGAAACAATTTGCGCAGAAGATTGGAGCATCTGACATCTCACTGATCCAATCAGGCAACCTGGAAGCATTTATTGCCACGCTGCATACCTCCTGCAAGCCCAAAACCGTGAAACGCAAAATAGCCTCCCTGAAAGCTTTTTACCATTACCTGCTTTACAGGGAAGTGATCGAACGGAACCCTTTTGACAAGATACAGGTTAAGTTCCGCGAGCCTGTCATCCTGCCAAAGACGATCCCCTTATCTACCGTGGAATTGTTCCTGGCAACCATGTATAAACAGCGCACCGCCGCCAAAACCCTTCATAAGAAAAGGAATGCCTTGCGGGATATTGCCGTCATTGAGCTCCTCTTTGCGTCCGGTATGCGGATATCGGAACTGTGCGGCTTAAAACAGGCAGACATCAACCTGCCTGAAAAGACCATCCTGATATATGGAAAAGGCTCCAAGGAACGGAGGATACAGATCGGGAATAATGATGTGGTAAACATCTTAGATGAATATAATCAGGAATACCGGAAGGAGATAGAAAGCTGCTGCCATTTCTTTGTGAACCACCGGAACAGGCCCTTATCCGACCAGGCCGTCCGGAGGATGATCAACAAATATACCGACCTAGCCGCCATCTCCCTTCACATAACACCCCATATGTTTAGACACACATTTGCCACCAGCCTTCTGGAGGCGGATGTTGATATCCGCTATATTCAGGAAATGCTGGGGCACAGTTCGATCAATATCACGGAAATTTATACCCATGTTACCTTGTCGAAGCAGAGGGATATCCTTACTACCAAGCATCCGCGGAAGGATTTTAAACTATAGGAAAATATAAACAAGGGGCTGTCGCACCAATGATTGAAAAATCATTGGATGACAGCCCTCAAAATTCATTCCTATCTCTATGTTTCATTTCTTTTTATCTCTTTGCTCCCATTTGGGCGCACTTTCCCCCCTTCTTTTTTCCTATGTCTGTACACACTGTTTTGACACCTCTAAATTCATGCACTTTTCTTCATCCTGAATAGATGTGTCCCTGTCCTCTCTGACTGTATCTTCCCGTGCAGCTTCCTTATGTTATGGGCGATCGCCAGCAGCAGGCTCTCCGCCTCTACATTTACTTTCCCTCGGCATAAAAACCTCCGGAAGCCGCAGTCCTGTTTCAGATCCCCGAAGCTCCCTTCCACCTGGATGCTCCGGTTCATCCTCAGCTGCCTTCCCTCTTCACTTACTATCCTCTCAAGATCTTCCTTACGGTACTTCATGAATTCCTTCGATACATACAGGTTCTTTTCCCTCTCTTCCAGTGGCTTCTTGCTGTTATTCCCTTTGATGCATTCCTTCTTGTACGGGCATCCTTTACATTCATGGCAGCTGTATGTTGTCACTTCCCTTTCATATCCCGTCTTTGTCTTCTCCTTTTTTACCCCGCTCACCTTAAGCTCTTTCCCATTCCGGCACTTGTAGCTGTCTGACTCTTCCTCATACTCCATGTTCTGCATTCGCCCAATGTCCTTCTGGTACTTCCGCGTCTTTGATATCTCATAGTCCGCCGGCTTAATGTAGGCCTCCTGTTCTTTCCCTTCCAGATAGTGGTAATTCTCTTCACTCTCATATCCCACATCCGCCACTACCTTCTTATATTTAAATCCCAGGTTCTTATCCATATCCTTTAACAATGGGATCAGCCTTGTGGTATCCGTGGGCTGCTCTCCAACCCCAACCCATACAATATATTCCGAATCCACCGCATGCTGCACGTTATACCCGGCCTTGAGCTGCCCATTCTTCATTCCATCCTCCTTCATCCTCATGAATGCGGCGTCATGGTCGGTTTTCGAATAGCTGTTCCTTTCCCCGCAGATATGCAGCTTCTCTGTGTATTCCTTCAGCTTTGCAAGATACCCCTCCAGCGTCTCTATGCTCTTCTGCAGCAGGCTCTTCTTTTTCCCACTTCCGTGTACAAACTCGATTCCCTCCGACTCCTTTAAGGCATAGAGCTTCTTCCTGAGCTTTTTTACATGCCGCAGATGTACTTTCCCCTGATATACCACCTTTATCCCATACAGCTCTTCACATTCCTCCACAAAGGCTGCCAGCTTTGACAAGAGCTTGTCCATATTTTTCGTGACGGATTTCTTCCATACAAAAGTATATTTATTGGCGCAAGCCTCTATCTTTGTCCCGTCAATAAACACTGCTTCCCCGGAAATCTCCCCGAGTTTGTATAAGAAAGTGGAGACCTCAGCCATGACCCGCTGGGCACAGGGGGCAAAATGGATGCTCCTGAAGCGGGCTATGGTGATAAGCATAGACCATGATCTTGAGCATCTGGCGCGGTGTGGGCTCTCCATTTTTTCCTTCACGGCAGTAAGTCTGGTATAAATCTCCTAAAAACATCCTTTCTATAAATATAACTTCTCGGAATCTTCAGCCCTTATTTTATAAGGCTTTCAGACCCTTGTTTAAAAAAATCACCCACTTTTTTCAAAATAACGCTTGACAAATCGCTCAAAATTTGCGGCGAAGCCGATTGATTATATTTTATTTCCATCGACTGGAGGCGATTTTTGATGTTACCTTGTAACCCTGGCGGTCATGCCGCCTATCAGGATACTTTCATATCCGAGTTCCTTAAGTTTTACCCTGACCCTTTTGTTCTTCCCAAAAGCACCTGGGATTATATCGTGCAGTTCTGGTATCTTGATCTTTCAAAGACGGATTCCATTATGCAGGAATCTTATTCTGTATTCGGACCTGAACCCCGGCTCCCTTCCTGTATGCTGCGCTCTTACCTGCTCGCTCTGAAATTGAAAATTACTTCCATCACGGTCTGGTCCCGTATGCTTAAGGAAACTCCCCTTTATGCCATCCTCAGCGGCTTCCCCTTCGGCGATACCCCTGGTGTCGGAACTTTTTATGACTTCTTTTCCCGCATTTGGCAGGATGATTCAAACAACCTCTCTCCCAAAGACCGCTTCCCGAAAATGAAGCCGCCTAAAGGGAAAAAGAAAGGCGATAAGACTCCCTGCGACTCTTCCGGCATGGCTTCCAAACTCCTTCCCCTATTGGAACGCTGGCAGCTGAAACCGGAAAATCCCTTTTCCCTTATTTTCCGGCTCTATAAACAGCAGTTCCTGGACTTTTCTATCCGCAAGGGGCTGATCAACCCGCACTATCTGGCTCTTGCCGGCGACGGCACCCCTGTCCGTACTGCCGCCCAGCAACGAAAAAAGCGTATCTGCGATTGTAAGGAAAAAGGCTGTTCTTCCTGCAACTGTAAGCGCCATTACTCCCAGCCTGACTGCAACTGGGGATGGGACTCCCACCGGGAATGCTATTTCTTCGGCTACCACCTCTACATGTATGTGGCTTCCGATTCCTATAGCGACCTCCCTGTATTTCCACTTTTGGAACGGGCTTCCCGGCATGACATGCTTTCCTTTCTCCATTCCTTTTTCACAATGAAAGCATACCTTCCGGAATTCCGTATTGAAAAACTCCTTCTGGATTCTGCCCATGACGCTTGCCCTGTTTATGAATACTGCACACGGGAAAACATCACGCCGTTTATCGACCTCAACCCCGGACATACCGGGCATTTTACCTATAAGGACGATTTCACAATCGATGACGATGGTGTCCCTGTCTGTAAGTTGGGCTTACGTATGCATAAAGATGGATATGAAGCTGCCAAACACCGGGCAAAATACCGGTGCCCGAAATCAAACCGGAAACGTGGCTGCTTCTGTGAACACCCCTGTTCACCGGCAAAATATGGAAGAACCGTACACATCTTTACCGATGACAATCCAAGGTTATTTAACATACCGCCAAGGGACTCTAAAGCATGGGAAAAGGAATATGACAGAAGGACTTCCGTGGAGCGCTCTAACAAGCGTGAGAAAGAGGACTATAAATTAGAAGACGGCAGGCACCGCTCGACGAAGATGTGGTACTGCCGCCTCTACGGCATCATGATGTTACAGCATCTTGATGCCTGGGAAATGCCCTCTGCTGAGGCATTTCAAGAATCATTATTAGGATTCACCGCCTAATAATGATATCTTAAGCGATTCCATAAGATTTTTCAAGGCATAGTACCCGCTATGTCCAATGTTTATGTCCATTTTTCTCAAATTTCTTTTCCTGCACGATATTCAGTTGTCAATTTTCGGTCAGAATCTCATTCATTGAGATTCCGAGAAGTTATAAATTGGCTTAAGAGCCGCACCGAGTCATCATCCGGGATCATGGTTCCCAGATCCAGGGGACAGCCTTGAAAGGAAAAAATAATTCGCACAAATCATGCAGGAAATAAGCCTTT
>CAJTVL010000169.1 GCA_910579425.1 uncultured Lachnospiraceae bacterium
TAAAAAGATGAGCATTATCAGATACGCTATTGATAGGAATCCCCTACATTACAGGGTTCCAGAAAGGAGCGCATTTGATATGCAAACAAACTATTTAGAAGCCACTTCATCCGTGCTTAGCCTGATGAAGAAACCCGACAGTGTATGTAAAAACATCAACGTACACAAAACCTGTTACACTTTGCTTTTCAGGCATCTGTCAGGTCAAGGCATCCCTTTTTCAATGGATGCTGCCCTTGGCTGGCTTGACCTTAAAAAGCAGGAAATTTCCCATGGGACATACTCCCAATACAGGAATGCACTGTTCCGTCTCGAACATTACCTGCTCTTTGGCAACATTGACAGCCCCTTCTGCCGTTCAGAGGATTTCTTTTTCTGCCGGAGCGGCATGTCCGTATCCTTTTACCGCCTGACATTTGAACTGGAAGAATACTATGATGCCGTACAGAATCCCGCATACTACCATTCTTATGCCGTTGCCATTAAGGAATTTTTCAGGCTTGCGACATCATCCGGAGTAACAGAGCCGGAAGCGGTAACAATTGATCTCATTATCAAGTATTGGAACGACTATTGCTGTTCCCTGGAATCCTTGGCCAGGCGCCGCAATGCTGTATGTGCTATAACTGCCCTCATGAAATACCTGCACGGCAGGGATGGCATCCCAATCTGCTACCAGCTTGTCCTGTATGGGGAAAATGTCGGCAGGCTTTTGTCTATGAAGATGCCGGAAACCGGAACAGCTTTCCACCCAAGCGCTGCGCTTGACGGAAAAGCGGATGAGTATCTGGATGCTTTGGATGAATGGAAGTATATGGAGACTTCCAAGGATCTTTACCGCAATGACCTTACATGGTATTTCATGTTTTTGGAGCTGAACCATGTATGCCATTCGTCAGAAACAGTGTCCGCATGGCTGTCCATGCTTCCCGAATATCCGAACCAGAAAAAGGATAACTGTTCCATAACTGCCCGGCGCTCGCACACCGTCAGGATGTTTGAGAAGTTCCTGCGTGGTGATATGGCAACTAATGTAGTCCATCAGTACCAGCGGGCATCTGACATGCTCCCTTCCTGGAGCCGGGAAATCCTCACTGGTTTTGTTGAAAGCCGGAAACGCGATGGCATGGCCAGGACAACGCTTGCCATGTGCAGTGCGGCAGGAAGCAGCTTCTTCCAATATCTTGGGACCGTCGGCATTGATTCCCCGGAAGGCATAACCCCCCAGGCAGTTGCTGCATTCCATAACCAGGATACCCACTCGACCCCGGAAAGCAAAAATGGTTATGGCACCAAGCTCCGCCAGCTTCTCCGCTACATGGCGGACAAGGGTCTTGTGCCGCCGAACCTTGCTTTTGCCATACCGGCCAGCTGTGCGCCGCGCCGCAGTATTGTTGATGTCCTCAGCGAAGATATGGTGGAGAAGATCTATGATTACCGGGAGGAAGCCTCCAGCCCTATCGAACTCCGTGATACTGCCATTGTCATGCTCGGACTCCGTATGGGCATCAGGGGCGTTGACATCCTGAATCTCCGGGTAAGCGATTTTGACTGGAATGGTAAAACAGTTTCCTTTATCCAGCAGAAAACGGGAAAAGCCATGACACTGCCAGTACCGACAGATGCCGGGAACTCTGTGTATAAGTACATCCTTAATGGGAGGCCCCTGTCTGCTGATGCCGGGAACGGATATATATTCATCCGTCATCAGGCCCCTTATACCCCTTTAAAGGTTACGGCTGCCTGCCGCAATGCTTTGAAAAGGATCCTGTCCACTTATGGTTTTGAATTGTCACCGGGCCAGGGGTTCCACATGACAAGAAAGACATTTGCCACCAGGCTGCTCAGGGCTGACAACAGGCTGGACGATATCTCAAATGTCCTCGGACATGCCAGCCGGGAAACAGCCGAAGTGTACCTGGAACGTGATGAGGGACGAATGCGTATGTGCCCCCTGGAGTTTGGAGGTGTCCTGTCATGACATATACATTTGAAAGCGGCCTGGCAGAGCACATCAGAGGGCTTATTGCCCAAAAACATGCAGATGGCTTTATTTACACTTCCAATGAAAAGCTTTTAAAACGATTCGATGCTTTCTGCGCCCGGTATTTCCCCAACGAATCAACAGTCACCTATGAACTGGCTGCCAGATGGTCAGAAGCCAGGCCGGGCGAGGGCGCCGGATACCATAACCGCCGGATATCAATCGTAAAAGTACTGGCCGAATACATACTTTCGCTCGGAGAAGACGCATATATCCCCGGCTTCTTCTGCAGGGAACACAAACCGGTTCTTTATATCCCTTCAAAAGAGGAAGTGAAAAAGCTGCTACGGAACATGGATACCCCCACATCACATAACCCGAAACAGCTGCGTCTTGACAGGGAATGCAAGGTGCTGTTCCTCCTTTATTTCTGCTGCGGGCTGCGCCTGTCAGAAGGAAGGCTCCTGAAATGGCAGCATATAGATCTGGAAAGCGGGACGCTTACTATACTTGGTTCAAAAGGCAGGAAAGACCGCCTTGTATATCTTCCGGAAGACAGCATTCCGATCCTGAAGATTTATAAAGAAAAAATGGAATCGGAATTTAAAGGTGTTGAGTGGGCATTCCCGGGTGCCAGCCCTGAAAAACCTGTTTCATGCTCAGGGGTAGAATCCTGCTTCAGGAGGCACTGGACAATGACAGTGACAGGGCAGACACCGGAAAAACACCCGACACCCCATTGCCTGCGCCATGCGTTTGTAGTTGAGAGATTTAATGAATGGATGGCGCAGGGGATAGATACCAATAAGATGCTCCCCTACCTCAGCAGGTACCTCGGGCATAAAAGTCCTGGAGAAACTTATTACTACTATCATTTGGTTGACAATGCCTTTGATACTGTACGGCAGAAGGACTCAGTTTCAGGAAAAGTGATCCCGGAGGTGAAGCTGTATGAAGAATAAAAATGCTAAAACACCTACGGATCAGCTCTTTTTTTCAAAGACCTGGAATTTTCTGAATATTTACCTGGTCAGCCAGGCAGGGAGAAGCCCTGCAACAGCCGAATCTTACCGGGATTCCCTGACTGTGTTCAAAAACTACCTTACGGGCGAGCTTGGCAACCCTATCAGTATTTTTAAGTTTTCTGACTGTACAAAAGAGTGCATTTATGGTTACCGGGAATATCTTCTCAACAAGGGAGTCAAGCCCTCCACTGTCAATGTCAGGGTAGCCGCCATACGTTCTTATTTAAACTATGCAGCAGACATGGATGTATCGGTACAGTCAATAGCCCTTGCCATAAGCCGGATATCGCCATGCAAGACCATAGCAAAGGAAAACCCCATCCTTACCGAAGATGCGCTTACGGCGCTGCTTGCGGCCCCTCCCCATACCCGGACCGGCATCAGGGACCGTGCGATACTGGTTCTGCTTTATGATACTGCAGTGAGGATAAGCGAACTGCTTAACATCAAGCTGTGCGATATCGTGCTGGATAAAAGATATCCATATGTTTTTATTACTGGAAAAGGGAATAAGGAACGCACCATTCAGCTTACAGATAAAGCAGCCGGCCATTTAAAAGAATACCTGCGTGTTTACCATGGGGCTTCTCCCAAAGAGGCTTATCTGTTTTCAACAACCATAAAAGGTGTGACTGACCGTATGTCTGTTGGCAATGCCCAGCGCATTATAAAAAAATATGCTGCGCAGGTCAGGGCCGAAGGGGTTGTGCTTCCTGAATCTGTGCACTGCCATATGTTCCGCAGGACAAGGGCGACAAACCTTTATCAGGACGGCGTAGCAATAGAGCTGGTTTCGACAGTACTCGGCCATGCCCGTACAGATACAACAAAAAACTACTATGCCAAAGCCTCCGTTGAGCAGCTTCGGGATGTCCTCGAATCAGTACCAATACCAACAGAAAAAGAAGAGCCTTTGTGGGTGGGCAATGAAGATGAGATAGCCCGCCGCTGTGGGTTAAGGTAACTGATAATGCTCATCTTTTTGAGTTAAAACGTTGAATTACTCAGCATTCCTATAAATGATTAGCATTATGGAATGCTGAGTATAATTCATCCCATTCACTGATGCGCAACAACTTTCTCTTTACAGTATTGCTTACTGTTTCTCCCCTTACTGTTAAAGGTTTTAATGCAAGGGTAAAATAACCCAGCATTTCTCCATTATCTTTGGAAAAAACAAGATATGTAACTGACTGGTTCTTTTTTGTGAACTCTATTGCACTTTTTTTCAAAAACCGTTCCAAATCCGGATTCTTTGGACAGGAAAACCCGGAGAGCAGCTTAACAAGCGCAGGCTCCCCGGCTTCTTGGTCATCTCCTAATGCCAAATACTTGCGGATATTGATTGCAAAAAATTTATCCGTTGCTGGCATTTAATTTCTCCTTTGCTTTCTTTTCCCTGAACCTCATAAATTCTCGCAGTTCATCCTCAGTTTCAATGAACTCTACATTTACCGGAGTACGCACAGGACGGTTCTTGGCAGATTCTTCAATCGCATTGATGAACATCTCCACCTGT
>CAJTVL010000170.1 GCA_910579425.1 uncultured Lachnospiraceae bacterium
ACTGGTAAAATAAATGGAGGATATGTTCCTTTATTCCGTTCATGCGTTTATTCTGTCCCTGTTCTGGAACAGCTTTTTGCATGCGTTGTCATATTTGCTTCCGATCGCTTCTGCGGACTCTATTGCAATTTCCGTCTCTCTTCTCATTTTTCCTCTTTTGCTTTTTAGTTGTTTCTACCTTTACGGTTTTCTTTCTACAATATAATTATATGAAAAAAGAACGTTATTTACAAGGTTATCCTTCATTTTTTACACATATCTGCCTGTGAGCGCAACTGTATCCTCCCTGTTTTCAGGTAAAAATACAATCCCAATCCTGGTCATTGGCATAGGGATCGTAAAATTCTCCCTCCCTTCCATTGATTTTAAACGGGTAAATATAAGCGCAGGACGCCCTTCCGTCCACAAAGATCATCGGAAGCACCGCCCTTCTCGCATTCTCCGCCCTTTCCAGATAGCAACTGTTTCAGGTAGGCCTTCCGTACAGTTCAAACACATTTCCGGTAAGCGCACTCCAGTAATGGGGGAAAGTATCCCCGAAATATCTCCTTTTGCCAAACCAGTATCCATCCCAATGCCGGATTGCCACTTCATAAAGATGATAATCCGGCTGCATTCCGTTAAAAAGTTCCAGTATCTGTATCTGGCGTTCTGCCGCTGTTAAATACCTCTCTTCCTTTGTCAGCGCATACACGGATAACAGAATATCCGCCGCAGGCGCAACAATGCTCTGCTCATAATTGACTTTGCTTGCCGGATAGCAGGTATCCCGCGTAAATCCTATGGGCCAGAAGGATACCAGCCCCGCCTCCTCCTTTGAGCTGAAAGAGACTGCCAGATTATATAAAAGAGGAAGCAGACGGCTCAGGGCCAACAGGACAAGAATCATTGCAAAAATCGCCTGCACCGCTATATGTCCGACTGTTTTTTTCTCTACCATAATTTTATTCACCTCGTTTTCCTGGTTAAAAAATCCTGTAATTTGCTTTCTTATATGCAATCGCATAGGACAAGGAGATCAGCAAAAATCCCACCACTGATTTCAAAAGCCCCACTGCCGTTGCCAGCGAATACTGCAAATCATTTAAGCCTACCCGGTATACCCATGTGTCGATAATATCCCCTATGGAATAGACCGCCTGGTTATAAATATTGTAAATCTGGTCAAATCCTGCGTTCAGGATATTGCCAAGGGCAAGAATCGTCATCAGGACGATAATGGGCTTTAATCCCGGCAGCGTAATATGCCACATCCGCTGCCAGCGGCTGGAGCCGTCAATGGCCGCCACCTCATACAGGGAAGGGCTGATTCCTGTCAAAGCCGCCAGATAGACCACCGCATTAAAGCCAAATTCTTTCCACACATCCGTGCCGATTGCCAGGGTGCGGAACCGGGAGGATATTCTGAAAAAAGCAATCCTCTCCGCCCGGAGCAATATCCCTGGCCACCAGTTCCACAGCCACCAAAAGGGGGATTATTCTGCTATGACCAATTTCCCAGGTCAGAATCGTCCTCCCTTTTTTGCAGAATTGTCCACTCAAAACGAAAAGGATTTTTATTGGAAAGAGGCATAAAAGTACTTCTTTTATGCCTCGGAAATATAGATATAGAGATGAAACAGAAAAGACAGAATATTAGATCCGATGGAATTCCTTAATACCCAATCATGGGAATCGACAAGGGCGCCCGTCCAAAGGCTTCCCTCTCCCCGTTTTTCACTTCATAAAGCACGGCGGCAGTTTCCCTCGCCGCCTCCATCAACTCCGGGTTTGGCTGCATGCAGATGTCCACCATACCGATCTGGTAGTTTTCACCGTCGAAACGCCCCAGGCAGAACTGGTCATTATACTGAAACCAATGGGCGCCCACCCCATAAGGATGACTGGCTGCCTTTTCCACATAATAGCGGTACATCACCGCCCGCTGCTTTTGGTCAGGCACGCCCTTCAGGCCAGTGGCTGTAAGCCCCCGGTCTAACGCGCCGCTGTGGAACTCGCCCATTAAAATAGGAAGATCCACTCCGGCATTTTTCACAAAATCCATATCCCTGGTGGGGTCAAAGTCATAGCAGTTGATGGAAAACACATCAAAATACTCCCATCCCGCCATCATATCCCGGTTATTTGCCTTCGACCAGCGAAGCCCCAGATTCAGGTGGTTAGGATCCACCTCCCGGCAGGCCATGGCCGGCACCCGGCTGTACTCCCGAATTAAAAAAACCGAGTACTCGCGCAGATCATTTTCCGATTTTGGGAAACGCTTAAGGCATCCCTCAATGGGCTTTTCCAGATCCCTAAAATCTCCGAAATCGGCTTCCCATGCCTCATTCAATGCCTCTACGGCTTTGTAGCGCTTTTTCAGGAACCCTATCAGCCCTTCTCTGCAGCAGGTAGGGGCGGGATTGTAGAGCACTTCCTCTGCAATCACCAGATTTTCCACGAAATTAAACTCCGGCTCATTGCGCAGGAAATACCCGATCAGCCACGGGTCGTCCCGCCACTGCCTCAGCCTTTCGGCATAGATTCTTGCATTCTCCCTGTATTCCTTTGACAATACATCCGGAAAGTCCCGGAATATCAGCGTCTTTGTCATGGGGAAGCCGGGAAGCTCCCGCACATAGGGCAGGCTGTCCTGGCCATCGTTTACATGCAGGCCCGGAAAGTTGCCCTGGGAGTTAATTCCGCTTCCTTTCAGACAGCGCATGGCAATCTCCTCCCACTTTTCCTTCCAGCCATCCCCATAAACCCGTTTCAAATTTACACCCGCAAAGTTCAGGATCTTAAAGTGCTCCGGCTCCATATAGGCTGTCCTGTGCCGGGTGCCCTCCGTGTAAAACTCCTGCCAGGCCGGATCCCTTTCATCCGGCAGCTCGTCGCATACCCTTTCAAAGCCGTCAATCCGGCAGCCGTCCCCGGCGCGGGTGCCGCAGGGGCCCATGGAAAAGTAATCGCAGCCCTCCGGGTCAAGTAGATGCCACCGCCCGTCCGCCGTCTTTAGGGTGGAGAAAAAGCCGGTTCCCTCTTTTAACTTCCTTTGCCCGTCTCCGCCCCAGCGGTTCCATGAGGGGAAAGGATAGCCGGCCGGCCCCTCCTGAGCTTTCATGCTCTCCGCCAGTTCCCTTAGGGAATGAATCTTTCCCGGCCATTCCTTCTCCTTCCACTGGCCGAACATATCCACCACCTTTTTGTCCGGTACGGGAAATTCCTCCGGCATGGTATCCGTGGTATAAAAACGGGAAAGACGCACCTTTACCTCATGGAATACTTTTTCAATCCCCAGCTCAAAGCTCGCGACTTCCCCCCGTTCCATGCGCTGTCCATGGCACACCAGCTTTAACAGCCCCGGCGTCCTGTTGGTGTAAATTGTACTGTTGTCCAATAATTTCAAATCCAGGCACACGCGTGTGGGAAACGCTGGCAAAAGCCCAAAGCGCAGGCACAGCTTCTCCTTGTCCGCCCCTTTCTCAAAGCACCGCAGCATCATGGCCGCCGAATGCTCCTCCAAGATCTCCATATCCCCTACCAAGTACCTGTCCTTTGTTTCCGTAAGCTGCGGAATGCTGATCCCGCCTCCGGCACATCCGAGCCGTATCACACATTCATCCTCACCGGCCTTTAGCATGGCGGCGTCCCGAAGTTCTCCTTTTGTCCAGTCAATCTTCATGGTAAATCCTCCTTTTTCCTGCTTCGCGCTATCCGGGCCCAAGGAGCTGTTCAATAGTTATTTTAACAGCTCCTAAGCGTAAGCGATGCTGGCGGAAGCACTATCCCGCTTTAATGCACACATACCAGCCTCCAAATCGCCATCGTACAATGCCTATTTATACAATGTACGAGAGGAGAATGCAAGCAAAAATAATTGTTTAATGCAAAAAAGTAATTGCATCCCCCTGGAACCCAACAAGGGCTATACCGTTATGAGCAATCACCATTTACGAAATAAGGAACTGACCTTATTTGAGGAAAAATTATTGTTTGCGATTGACGTTCTTAGAAAAGCTGATTTGATAATCTTTATCGGAATGGGTTCATCAGGAACATTAGCAAAATACGCAGCAAGATATTTTTCCAATATGGGGCATTTGCCGTAGGGCTTGAAGATGCGCTTTACCCGATAGATTCTTTTCGCTGGAAGAACACAGTCGTTATTGCTTTTTCAGAAAGCGGTGAAACCGAAAGACTGATTGAAGCAATTAACCAGTTTAAGAAAAAGAAATGCTGCGTGTTAAGCATTACTAATTCCCCACTCTCAACTTTGGCAAAATTATCAGACTGGAATTTCTCTTATAACTTAAATACGAAACGGATTAACGGTGGATATAACGGAACGACACAAGCCCCAGTCATTTTTGTTATTGAAACACTTGCAAAAAGAATATAAGGAAACAGCCTGTTACTTGCTTTGTAACAGGTTTTTTTCTACCATGAAACACGGAGGTGGCATTATGACCGAATTGGAAAAATGTATGGCGGGAGAAGATTATAACTGTCATAACAAAATCTTTCCGGACTTTAAAAGCCATGC
>CAJTVL010000171.1 GCA_910579425.1 uncultured Lachnospiraceae bacterium
ATGCAAAATCAACGACACATGTGGCGCACCGCGCGTAAATCTGATTACGGTACGGGTGCTGCAGGTGTCTTTTTTTGTGCAAAAAAGGAGGACTATTATGGAAAACAGTAATTATCTTGGTACGGAAAAAGTGGGGAAGCTGCTGCAAAAGTTTGCAATTCCCTGCATCTGTTCCCTTATCATTTCATGCCTCTACAACATTGTAGACCAGATATTTGTAGGCAACGGCGTGGGCTATCTGGGTAATGCCGCTACCGGTGTGATCTTTCCAATCACAGTAGTAGGGTGGGGGTTAAGCCTGTTTTTTGGTGACGGAGCGGCCGCTGCACTGAGCGTTTCTTTGGGGCGCGGAGAAACAAAGGACATTCACAGGAGCGTTGGCAGCGCCGTCCTTGGATCGTTTTTGTCCGGCGTGGTGGTAATTGTCATTGCTTACCTGTGGGGAGACGGTCTGCTGCGCATGATCGGCGCGACGGAGGCAAACATACAGATGGCGCACGACTATGGCGTGATCATCTTTGCCATGATGCCCCTCGCCATGACGCAGAATACGCTTGCATCCGTCATCAGGGCGGACGGCAGCCCCAGATACGCTATGATGGCCATGCTTACCGGCGCAGTCATCAATATTATCGGTGATCCGGTTGCCATCTTTGTACTCAATATGGGGATTAAAGGTGCGGCATGGGCTACCATTTTAGGGCAGTTTGTCAGTTTTCTGATCTGTGCGGCTTATTTAAGACGTCCTAAGACTTTCCGGGTGGGTGCCGGCAGTTTCAGACCGAGTATGGCGCTTTTAAAGCCGGTAATGGCTCTGGGGACTTCCAGCCTCCTGACACAGCTTTCCATCGTAATCATTACGGTTGTCAACAATATCCTACTGGTGAAGTATGGCGCAGGCTCCGTTTACGGCGCGGATATCCCGCTGGCGGCATTCGTGGTCATTATGAAGCTCTTTCAAATCGTGCTGAATATTGCCATAGGTATCGCTGCGGGCGCACAGCCGATTGTGGGGTATAACTATGGCGCGAAGAACTATGGACGGGTACGGGAACTGCTGAAACTGATGATTCAGTGGACGGTTATTGTGGGGCTGGTCTGCACCGTTCTGTTTGAGGCTGTCCCCGGCGTGTTCATTCGGATGTTCGGTTCGGCGGATGACCCTGTTTATTTTGATTTTGCCGTGCTCTGCCTGCGGATTTACCTTTCTCTGATCCTTGTGACCTGTGCCCAGAAGGTCTGTGCCATCTTCCTGCAGTCCATCGGCAAGGCGAAGGCAGCTGCGCCGTTGTCCGTCCTGCGGGATGTGCTGCTGATTGTTTTTTCCCTTTTAATCCCTGTTTTCATGGGTGTAACCGGTATTTTCTGGGCAGCTCCGGTTGCGGATGTGCTTGCCATTTTAGTTACAGTGGCAGTTATGGTTCAGGTATGGAAAGAGTTAGGTCAGGAGAAGAGAGAGCAGGAGCCCGCTGCAGCAGCAATCCGGCCTTCCCGCCAGGGAGCGGTTATTACGATTGCCAGGGAACATGGTTCTGCAGGGAAACGGATTGGACAGATAGTTGCAGAAAAACTGGATATCCCCTGCTATTACAAAGAACTGGTGGCAGTTGCCGCCCAGGAAAGCGGACTGGCGCAGGAATTTATTTCCGGTATCAATTCCGATGAAAATGCCGTTATGAGGGAATTGTACCTCACAGCCGACCCGGTAAAGCGTGCTGTCGCGGCACAGGAAAAAGCCATCCGCCATATTGCGGATGCCGGTTCCTGCGTCATCATAGGGCGTTCGGCGGATTATGTGCTGCGGGGTTATCCGGATGTGGTCCGTATCTTTATCTATGCCCCGGAAAGCTACCGTGAGAAAAAGGTAATGGAGATGTACGGGGACAGTCCGGAGGCTGCGAAAAAGAGCATTGCAAGGTCGGATGCCGCAAGGGGCGCATATTATAAAAGCGTTTCCGGGCAGGAGTGGGGGAACCCCCACGGCTATGAATTGTGCATTGACTCATCTGTGGGTGAGGAGGAAACAGCCGACATGATCTGCGGCTATATCAGGCGGATGGGCAGGCAGTAAGTAAGCAGCGGTCTGGTTTTCCAGGCCGCTTTTTCCGTTTGTATATGCCGTAGGAGGTGATTGATATGACGGAAAAACAGAAAAATGCAATCATAATTTGGACATTCAGATGAAATTTATTTTATCCTCTTGACAAAAACTCCGGCTTGAACTATACTGCGTAACAGTGATATATAACGGCGTTATAAAGAAAGGGGCGTGCGGCAGAATGAGTGAGCCGGAAAAGAGCACACTGGAGCTGATCCATGCGGCGGCCAAAGCGGAATTTATGGAAAAGGGGTTCCAGGCTGCCTCCCTGCGGAATATTGTCAAAACGGCAGGCGTAACCACAGGGGCATTTTATGGGTATTATGACAGCAAGGAAGAACTGTTTGCAGCCTTGGTGGACCCGGCCTATGAATATATGATGGGGCGGTATAAGCAGACCCATGAATATTTTGAAAGCCTGCCCATGGAAAAGCAGCCGGAGCAGATGGGAAAGATGTCATCAGAGTGTATGAATGAGCTGCTGGCATATTCCTGTGAACATTTGGATGAATTCTATCTGATCCTGAAATGCTCCGAGGGTACGAAATACGCATCCATGATTGATGACATGGTGGAGATCGAGGTGGAAGCCACCCATAATTATTATAAGGTTTTGGAGCAGCTTGGGACTCCTTCCCCCAAAATTGATGAAAGGCTGGAACATATCATGGCAACAGGAATGATAGGCGCCTTTTTTGAAATGGTTCTTCATAGGATGCCCTTTGAAGACGCAAAAGTGTTTTTGCAGCAGTTAAATGATTTCTATACCGCAGGGTGGATGAAGATCATGGGACAGTGATCCGGCTGACGGCCGATAATAGAAAGTTTGCATTGCGGGCTTTGTTCCCGCCTGTCGGCGTTCCGGGTGCAGGCAAATATGCGGACGAAGGCCATTGTTCCTGAAGCATGGCTCTGGCGGGCAATGAGATAGCGGCAGCTGATCCCGGCCCGTTCTGCCGGGAGACAAAAAGCGGAATGAACCATTATTTCAGACGAAACATGAACAAATTTTGTTACTTCAGAACCGTGTTTATATTCTCCTGCATCATTAACAAAAATTTTTCAGCAGGTTTGGAAAAAACCTGATACTTCTTCCAGATCATATACATTTCAATCTCGATGGTAGGGTACAGGGGGCGGAAACAGAGTCTGCTGTCACCGGAAGTATTGATGATTCGGTCAAAGCAGATTGCGTACCCCAGTCCCTCTTCCACAAGAAGCGAGGCATTGAACAGCAGATTGTAAGTCATAACAATATCCAGTTCCGATATACTGCGTTTCATCCACTGGACAAGTTCTCCTCCAGCAGCTTCCTGTTGGGATATCAGCAGTGGCTGCCCCCACAGGTCTTCAGGGAAAATGAATTCTTTTTCGGCCAGGGGAGAATCCTTTGGCATCAGAACGCCCCAGACATCCTTTGCCGGAAGTTTTAATGCTTCGTATTTCGTCAGATCAGGTGTTACAAATATAATTCCGAAATCAATCAGTCCTTTATCCAGCTGCTCCCTGACAAATACAGCATTTCCGCTGGAAATGTGGTAATGGATTCCGGGATACAGCTTTTTCAGTTTTCCGGCAGCCTTTGCCAGCAGGCGGACGCCATCTGTTTCTCCGGCTCCAATGTATACATCTCCGATAATCACATTGTCAGAAAGTATAATTTCGTTTTCCGTTTTCTTTACCAGATCCAGAATTTCTTCCGCCCTTTTTCGGAGAATCATTCCCTCTTCTGTCAGCGTAACCTTGCGGGAACCCTTTGTGCCGCGGATCAGCAGCTGCTTTCCCAGCTCCTCCTCCATATTTTTAATCTGCGTGGAAAGAGTAGGCTGAGAGAGATGAAGGGACTCGGCGGCCCGTATAATGCTTTGTTCTCTTGCAATGGCAAGAAAGTATTGAAGTACCCGTATTTCCATATATCAGCTCCTTGTTGTCTGTTTATTGTCTGCCCCACGTTGAAAGAATGTCCTATGTATTTAAGAGGATAGGAAACAATCGGCAGAACAGATTGACTTTAAAATTTTATCATAACTTTCCATAGCTTTCCATAGCTTTCAACTATACAAACGGATCATATCTAAATATTTGCTATTTGCTATAGATAACCTTATAGTAAAATTATCAAAAACGTCAGGGGGTGCAGGTATGATAGCCACAGGAAGCAGGGAATCTGTAATACAGAATCTGGAGGATGCGGGATGTGAAAGCGAAATGATCCAGGATTTTATGGGATGGTTTGATAAGGGGCAACAGGCGAAGCAGTTGGAACTGCTGGAACACCAGAGGGAATATCTGCTTGGCAGGGTACACAAGGATGAAAAAAGGATTTCCTGCCTGGATTATCTGATTTACCAGATTCAGGGAAAACCGACAGGAAAGAGATAGGATGAAATCTAAGAGAAAGAAGGAAAGTGAAAAT
>CAJTVL010000172.1:0-420 GCA_910579425.1 uncultured Lachnospiraceae bacterium
GTTGCGGGGACATTAGGAATTATCGTCACCCTGCTTGGCTCCATAGTACCAATTATTAAAAGCCGAAAAATGAAACTGGTGGAAGAAATAAAATTTGAGTAAGGAGGGCTTGATGTACCCACAAGCGGCTCTGTCTTTATGAACGGCATGGATATTTCAAAATTCAATGATGAAAAAATGAGCCGGATCAGGCGGCAGAATATAGGATTTGTTTTTCAGTTTTACAACCTTATCCCCAACTTGAATGCGGCAGAAAATATCATGCTTCCGCTTTTGCTGGACGGAAAGAAAATGCGGGACTACAAAAAACCGCTGAAAGATATTTTAGAGGTAGTCGGCTTATCGGACAAACGAGGGCATACCCCCCGCGAATTGTCCGGGGGACAACAGCAACGTGTGGCAATCGCCCGCGCACTAATT
>CAJTVL010000172.1:485-4354 GCA_910579425.1 uncultured Lachnospiraceae bacterium
CCGGAAGCGGCGAAAAGCAGCAACCGTGTTATCACCGTAAGTGACGGACTACTTCAATAACCACACCATTTAGACGAATAAAAATGCAATCTGCCTTCGACGGCAAAGAAAAAAAAGCCGTCGAAGGCTGGCACCTTCCTGGGAACATTATTGGAATCTACCGCCACCAAGGTCAAATTAAAATTCTCCAAATACATCCTTAAGACTACCATGATCAAGATCTGTCACTCGCGCCATATCCAAAATTGACAACCGTCCCCTGTTGATATTCCTCATAAACTTTCAAATAGTCCTTCTCCGGTATTATCCTCTCTTCGCCGTCCTTTCTCAAATGGTAAGAAATCTGATCCGTCTCGTCAAATACCGCCTCATAACGTTCCTTCAACACCAGCTGATGCCCGGAAAAATCTATAACATATATTTCCAGACTATGCTCAGATGCCGTATAAATACATTTCTTTCCATATGAGATCGGATACGCAGTACCCATACTCTCAATTCTGCCCAGATTATATACTTCACCATCCATGATATAGTAAACATCACTATAAAGTGCCGCACTATGTCCCAACCCATCATCATATGTCAAATCGGTTGTAAACAGAACATCCTCCTTTTCCCCGATATCCTCCAACGCAAACTGCTCATCATCCCCCAGCCCGGCGATCACTCCTCCATATTCCTGATTTTTTTCACCTCCGGCCTTTCCGCAGCCTGTTAACGTCAACACGAATATACTTATAATAATTACTAAGATTTTACTTCTCTTCATTTCTTATCCTCCGCTAATTTTTCCGATATTTTACAAAATAATATACACATAAAATGATTCCAAGCATTCCGATCAGTAATACCGGAATATACAATACAATATAGTCTACCGGAGCCGATACATAATTTCCCGTAACCATATACCGATACATGATATACCCCATGCTTTCAGTCGTAGTTTCCAATGCTTTCACAAAAGATGCCCCCATAATCCCTATGGTCAAAAACAGGATTCCGCTTGACAGCAGCAGGTTCATCCTCCGGTTATGCAGATTGATCTGCGTTAAATCCTCCAATGTAATCTGTGTTTTACTCTCTTCCACATATTTCTCCTCCTTAAGCAATAGTTCCTCCAGAGAAATCTGAAACAGCATGGAAATTCTGACTACACTTTCAACATCCGGCATACTGGTGCCATTCTCCCATTTTGATAACGCCTGACGAGATATATTTAATTTCTCTGCAAGCTGTTCCTGCGTCATACCGGAAAACTTTCTTAATTGTTTGATCTTCTTTCCTAATTCCATTTCGTATTATTCTCCTTCCGTGCCCCAATTATATTGACAGATGGGTAAAAAAAGAAAGCAACACTGCCTTACATTCCTGCTACCATTCTTTACAAATCCTATTTTATAGGGTTTCAATTATAACGGTCAATACAAACTGAATTTGGCAGGTGATTTCCTGATTTTTTTGTTTTACCTCTTGACTTTCACGTTACGTCATAGTCTATGATATAGAAAAAACAACGGGCAGCACGCTCCGCGAACTGCCCTTATGTTAACAATAGATGCCAGGTTCCGCCAGACATCCGTTGTTAAGGAAAGGAGCAAAAAGAGATATGAAAGTATCTGCCATACGTTCAGACGAGGTTTATTCAAAAATTATGAGCGCGCCTCCCGACAGGACGAATGACATTTACCGGTATGAACTGATGATGCCATTTGAAAGGAAATGGGCCTGTTATAACGTTCCCATAAAAGCGAAAACGCCGGGCGGCTATGATGTGGTCAGGGCCAGCGGATTGTTGGGACACATTGCGCCAACGAAAGTGGACGACACTCAAAAACAAAATATTCAGTTGATTTCAGACGACGCACTTTGGAAAAAATGTGAGATGGCAATCCGGGAATCCTTAAACTGCTTCACCCGGCATGGAATTGATTTACCCGTTCAGGAGTATCTGTTTACCATACTGCTTGCAAATGCCGAAAGCCCTTACATTATATTAAACGAGGGTTACTGTGGGGACGGCGGTATACCGGGGTATATTTTTTCCTGGCTGATTCCAGACGAATATACATTAGGACGTCTTCCCGTCGCTTTGGCCCACGAAACCAATCATAATGTCCGCTTTCAGTTTATTGAGTGGAAAAATGACATCACTCTGGGAGAGATGATGATCAGCGAGGGGCTGGCAGAAAACTTTGCCACTTTCTTATACGGCGAGGAGCTGGCAGGCCCCTGGGTGACAAAAACGGATCTGACAACTTTGAACGAATCTGTCAAACCCCTTATCCGGGACAGATTAGATATTCAGGGCTTTGAAAACCTCAACGCTTATCTTTATGGGGATGAGCTGGCAAAATTGCAAAACTTTCCCCAGGCCGGTTTACCTTATTGCGCCGGATATGCCTGCGGGTATCATTTCGTAAAGCATTACCTGAAGAAAACCGGCAAAAGTATAGTTGAAGCGACGCTTTTACCTGCAAAAGAAATTTTAGACGCCGGGGAGGACTTTTGGAATGACTGAAAAACTTATGTCTGTCCATGAAGTTGCTACATTGACCGGCATCACTGCCCGCACACTTCACTATTATGACGAGATCGGGCTTTTGAAACCTGCAAAGGTAACCGAAGCAGGCTACCGGATGTACGACGATGCGGCGCTTGGCCGTCTGCAGAATATTTTATTATTTCGTGAATTAGAGTTTCCCTTAAAGGAAATCAAGGCAATTCTCGACAGCCCTGATTTTGACCCGTCAGAAGCGATTGCCCAGCAGATCAGGCTGTTGGAATTGCAATACAAACACCTGGGGGAACTGATTGCCTTTACCCGTGAAATTCAAAAGAAAGGAGCAGCAGCAATGAATTTTGATGTTTTCGACAAGAGTGAAATTGAAAAGTATGAGGAGGAAGTCAAAGCAAAATGGAGCAATACCAAAGCGTATCAGGAGTACATGCAAAAGGATATTGCCCGAGATAAAGAAGGTTATGGCAAACTTGCAGACGAAATGATGACAATGTTTTCCGAATTGGGAAAATTAAAGCATTTATCTCCCGACGCCCATGAAGTGCAGGAAAAAATCTCTGCATTACAGCAATTTATAACCGATCACTACTATGTATGTACCGATGAAATCCTTCGCGGGCTGGGTGAAATGTACGTCTGTGATGAACGCTTTAAGAACAACATTGACAAGGCCGGCGGGGCCGGAACCGCCGACTTTGTCAGACAGGCTATTGTCTCTAAAGCATCCGTCCTAAAACATCCTTAAAATTATCGTGCGCCGCCCTCCTGGCTGTGTTATACTCTACCTGCTTATAAGCAATCGAAATCCGGGGGTGAACCGTGCTGCAATGAATCAATACATTCTCATATGGTCTGTCTGCACATTTGTGGAGACCCGCGTACAGGAAAAAATCAATCTGGAGAAGCTTGCCCGCCAGACAGGCTTTTCTCTGGCACCCTAAAATCCCGTATCAATTATACATATGTCAGCCGATGTTTAGCCCAAAGAGTTCAATAATCTCTCTCTGAAAAGCTGTTGTCGTTGTGTAGATCGGCTTACGCTTCCCTTCAACAGAAACTACCCGCAGGGATTTCATCTCATCTATCACTTCCTGCATATTATGGCTCTTGAACCATCCGGCCTCATTCATGATGTTTTTAATCTGGGAAGAAAGTATCAGGGCGATATACTGGATAAACAGACGCCCGTCCATTGCTGCTGAGGAATGGATACGTAACCTTTTCATATCAAGGTCATTTTTCAGGTCATCGAAATGCTTTTCTATTGTATCCTTCATCCGGTATATTTCAAGGTAAACGGTAGATAATGCGTACCTCGACCATAGGGAAAAAGTGTGTGATAATA
>CAJTVL010000173.1 GCA_910579425.1 uncultured Lachnospiraceae bacterium
TTGATTAAATATGCAGTTGTCAGCGTTCAAAGCAATTGAGTTTCACTGATTCAGGGTATAGTGAATGACAAATTATTTTGTCGTTTCCTATAGCTTGCGTGAATAGGGGAAAAATATACGCCAAAAACCGAATCTGTTTTGAAGGGCTTCACAGAAGCTTTTTCGCTTCCTCATACCTGCTCACGGTGGTTCCCAGACCCTCACAGGCTTTCTCCAGGGTTACCTGAAAAAAGCGCATGGCATTCTCTATATCTTCCACAAGACGTCTGGCCTCGCCGCATTTTATTCCTTCGATCAGTCCTTCCTTTCTCCCCTCGCTTCTTCCTTCTCTTCTTCCTTCCCTTCTTCCCGCTGCAATACCCTCCCGTTTTCCTTCCTCCCGTCCTTTTCTCTCATACTGGTCAAATAATTCACACACGCTTATCTCGTCCTCCTCCCTGATTCCCTGTTTCTTAAGCCATTCCTCTATGTCATCTGTCTGCGTTTCTCCCGAAAGCACCCGGATCATCCTGATCAATGCCGCCTTGTGCCTGATCTTTCTCTCTGAGCGGTAGCCCGCTCCCTCTGCCAGATAATCCACCACAATCCGCATATCGCTTTGGAACCGCTTCCTTGTCTCTTCCGGTAAGTGCCTCATTTCATATACATGAAGCTTCACCCCGTCTATGTACTCCCACATTTCCCCGGGAAGCCTCCGCTTTCCAAACAGCCGGCGGAGCTCGAGGCTGCTCCTCCATCTGGGATTTCCCCAGTATAATACAAACTCGATCACGGGAAAGGTGTCCTGTAGCTTTCCCTCATACTGCTCCCTGTAAATCCCTCCCGTGTATCCGGCCTTGCGAAGCAGCATTTTGCCGTCCGTCCTTGTCTGGTTCGCGATCAGGTACATCACCCTGACCCGCCCGTCAGCCAGCTCGTACTTGGATAGATCCTCGTACTGATCTCTGAGCCGCTCCCTTCCCTGGTAGATCGTCTCCGTAGGGCCCGGCCACAGCTTCTCTGCCTCCGCCAGCCCACATCCCCGGTACAGCAGCGCATTGATGGTATCCGCCGCAATATCCGGAAATGCCAGGAACTCCTTTTGGACACAGTCCCTTTTCTCTTCCGTTTTATTCATTGTCCTTCCTCCTATCCGCAGAAGACAACAGGAACTACGCTCCACGGACAACTATTGAATAAAGGACAATTAGAATCCGTCTGTCTTCGTTACTGCCTGTTTAAAATCTTCTGCCATTTTCTGTTTGTCTGCCAGCGGGTCCGGCAGAATAATTTTGGGAAAATAAGCATACGATCATCGGCAAAATCCGATAATATAAGATTTTAATCAGACGGGAAGCTTTTCCCACAAAGATTAAGAACTGATTCACAGATTAGATCTCTATATGCTTAATTCGATAACCACAGCATAGCACAAAGGAAAATATTTTTCAATGATATTTCATTATTTTACCGTCAAAAAATAACGCTATGTTTCACTGTGCAAAAAATCATCAAATAGCATCCGCCGCAAAGCTTGCCGCCATCACCCGCATGGTCTGTCCCCAGCCTTCTTCCGCCTCTAATGGGAGGCTGCAGAATATTTTCCATACATCCTCTCCTGCCGTCTTCAGCGTGACCTTATACAGCATATCTTCTTCCACCCTGAACCATTCAGAGCTCTCAGACTGGCGGCCGGAAACAAAGTCTGCTTCAAAGCCAGCTTCATCGCCTGGTTCGTCCATTCTCTCATATCCCTGGCCGGCCAGCTCAGTTTCAACTTGCTCCAGGCTCCTTTCATCTGGGTGTTCGACCCGAAACGTCACTTGTCCGTTCAGTACCGCCTGCCCTTCCAATACCGCCTGCCAGACATCCTCCCCATTCTGCTGCCACTCATGGTCTGTCAGGTAAATGGAGTAGCCCTCTCCCCTAAAAAGCGTTGCCGGTTCTTCTTCCATCTCCCCTTCCCTGGGAACCATCAGAATTGCCGTATCCGCTGCCATGTCATTGCCGCTCTCTATCATATCAGCTTCCACATCAGCCGTCATATCGCCTGTCACATTCTCCGCCTCATTTCCGGAACCGGGCACAAGCCCTTCTCTCTCCAATGCTCCCCTCAAATCATCAGTGAAGATTTCATCTCCCGGAGCGCAGTCATTTTCAAACAGATCGGTCAAAAAGGATAGTTCTGCGCCCTCCTGCCGGAAAACAAGAAAGGTGCTGTCCGCATACCCCGGTGTTACCCATCCCTCCTGCGTCATTTCCATGCCGCCTGCCAGAAGTACGTTTTCAGGCGTATCCGACAAAAACTGATAATCCATACGGTAGATTTCCAGCGTCATAGCCTCGAAATCCCCGTAGGTGTAACAGTTCTCCAAAGAGCTGATCCGCCAGTTTATGTAATGATAGTCTGTAAACTCTTCCCGGGCTGCCAGATACCACACGTTGACCAACTCCCTGGCCTTTTCTTTCACGACATCCGGAGCCTTGCTCCCTTCCTCCATGATTCCCACAGCCATATTGTTCTGCTTTGGCTCATCCTCCGCCACCGAGCACCCCACCATGGCTCCCATTCCCGCTGCCAGAAGCACTGCGCCTGCCATGATCAGAATACCGTTTTTCTTTTTCGTCATTCTGAGAATATTGCGGAATCGTTTTTTCATAATTGCTTTTCCTCCATAAAATTGTGTGGATAAGGTTGTCTTTCTGTCTTTCTGTCCGTGGAGCGTAGAAAGTAAGGTTTCCGTGTAGGCCCTTCGGACGGGATACTCCTCTCCCTGAACCACCTGTTCATCACAGGCCAGCTCCATATCAATAACCGCTTCTCTCTGCATCAGCCAGATCAGCGGGTTAAACCAGTGAACGGCATTTGCCAGCATAAGCAGCAGCTTAAACCACACATCACGCCTTTTTAAGTGGATCAGCTCGTGCTTTAAGATAAAATACAGCTCTACTTCCCCGTACTGCTCCGGTGGCAAAACCAAAACCGGCTTCACAAAGCCTGCGATCATGGGACTGGCAGTCCCGGCATACTCCTTCACCGGTACGCCGCACTTGATCCCCAGCTCCTTTCGCAGCCGGGACATTTGCCATAAAACCGTCCCATCCCTCACATATTTTCCCTTCTTTTCGATCTGCCTCCTGTAATGGAGATAAACTGACAGATGGAAAAGGATGAAAGTCGCCCCGCCCATCGCCCATAGTAAAGCGGCCAGCTCCAGCCACGTGATGCCCGCGCCGTCTCTCCCGGCCTGGACTCCCACATTTCCTCTCACCTGAGAGGGAAGCTCGATGACCACCCGGCGGGGTGCAATATCATCTGCCCCGGATAAGTCCGCCCCTGTCTCCCCGCTCCCGGCTTCTCCTGCCACTATGCCTGACAGAAAGTCAGCCGCCGAACGCACATCCTCTGTGCCAAAGGGGACAAGCAGCCGAAGTGCCAAAAGCAGCCATATCCTGCATTTCCACTTTGCCCCATAGCGTCTGTTTATCACAGCGGAACACAAAATAAAAAGAAGCGCCGCCAAGGAGGTAGTGATCGATGTCTCCAGAACGGTAAGAAACAGGCCTGCCATCATATCTCACCCTCCTTATGAGAATTTTCTTCCTCCATCTGATCCAGAAAATCCCTCAGCTCTGCAATGTCGGAATCCTTGATAATTTTATTGCCATAGAGAGTGGCTACCAGATTCTGCACGGAATTGTGGTAGAGCCTATCCAGGAAATGCCTGCTCTCCCTGGCCTTATAGTCGTTTTCCGTGATAACAGGACTGTAGAGATTGGTTCCGCTGGCGCGGTCGCAGATCAAAAAACCTTTGTCCTCCAATCTCGACAGGGACGTCATCAGAGTAGACAACTGCCATTTTCTCAGCTCTTTCATTTCCTTTAAAATATAGTTCGAAGTGACGGGACTCTCTCTTCCCCAGATCACCTGCATGATCTCCAGTTCTGCCTCCCCCAGCTTTTTTATGGTTTGACACATATCAGTCTTTCCTTTCCCCGGCCTGTGAACCCTCTGCACATGGCTTTTGCATAGACAAATCCTTTTTCCGGTTTAAACGTATTATACCTGCGTATAATACATTATACGCAGGTATAACTTCATCGTCAACTTAAAAATGCGCCGCATTGTAAAATGGCGGAAAAATAGAAAAGATCACGACGAATCCGCATCATGCTCCTATGGCAGTATGCTTTCTTGTCATGCATATTCCGGTATGATAATGGAGACAGAGAGCAGAAATTTTATGATGAGGATGGGCGAAGATATTTCATGCTTTATCTGTGTCCCATTATCAATGGTGAGGGAAATTATTATATCCCATATCAAGCAGTTTAATAAAAAAATAGTTTGATTTAATTCCCCTTTTTA
>CAJTVL010000174.1 GCA_910579425.1 uncultured Lachnospiraceae bacterium
ATTTATAGTTATGAAGATTTCTCGCTTTGCTCTATCTGTAATTCACCCTTTTTCAGCCGGAACACCACATCCGCCTGTTTTGCCAGCTCACCTGAGTGGGTAACAACTATCACGCATTTCTTCATCTGATGGGCGCTTTCTTTCAAGATTTCCGTAATATCCCCAGCCGTATCCTCGTCCAGATTGCCGGTAGGCTCGTCCGCCAGAATCACCGGAGCTTCGCTTGCGAGCGCCCTTGCAATGGCTACCCGCTGCTGCTGGCCGCCGGAGAGTTTCAGCACGTTCCGTTTGGATTCCTCCCTCGTCAGCCCCAGCCGTTCCAGAAACGGGAGTGCCGGTTTCTTTGAAGTCAGCCGGACATTCTCCTGCGGGGTCATATAGTCAATCAGGTTGTAGCTCTGAAAGATAAAAGAAACATTCTTTTTCCGATGGCCTGCCAATCCGGCCTGTGCAATGTCTTTCCCTTCAAACAGGATATTCCCGCTTGTGGGGCTGTCCAGACCGCCCAGCAGGGATAGAAGGGTTGTCTTGCCGCACCCGGACGGGCCGAGAATGGCATACATTTTTCCCGCCTCCATCTGCGCATTGATCCCTCTCAGCACCTTCCTCTTTTTGTCATAAGAGTATGTTAGATTTTGCAGTTCCAAAATTCCCATAGAGGCACCTCCTATTCACCTTCGGGCACAAATTCATAGTCAAAATCATAGTCCTTTACTTTATCCGGCACCTCGTAATCTATGATGGGCGAGCCGGATTGCTCCTGCGTTTCGTCTGATTTATTCTCCTTGGGGGTACACCCTGTGAACAGCAATCCCACAAAAAGGAGGACAGAAAACATTTTCCATACTTTTTTCATATCGTTACCGCCTTTCTCAGCTCATTTTCGATAGAATTTCCCGCGGTTTCAGCCGCATGACGGAAATTGAGGATATTCCAGCGGATACCGTTACAATCCCGATCCCCAGCAGGAATAGGAGGCCCATTTCCTCAAGCTGTACACGAACCTGTAATTCCGGGGTTTCGATTTCCGGCTCACCGGTATCTGTTCCGGCCTCCCCACGGGTTCCGGCAGATAAGCCGTCTTCCTGCTGCGCCTCCGTTACCGCCTGCCCGGATTGCAATACGTTTCCCATCTGGCCCGCAATGGCGCTGGCGGAGAAATAAGAGAGGGAAAATGCTAATATCGCAATCAGCAAAACCTCGGCAATATACTGCCCTAAGATGGACAGCTTGCTGATCCCAACCGAGAGCAGGACGCCGGTTTCATGGATGCGGGTTCTGGCCCACATGGTTAGAATGAGCGAGAGGATGGCGATGCTTACAATCAGCGCGATCATCAAAATGGTGGATACCAGCTCCGATAACTGTTCCAAAGAGGACGCGGCGTTTTCATAGTCCTCGTTGTCAACCAGAAAAGAAAAGCCTTTCCAGTCCACGCCGCTGATTTCCTTTACTTTAGAAATGATTTCCTCCATGTTCTGCGGGTCGTTCACCGATACCGTCAGCTCGTTAAAGCCCTGTATTGCGGGGCCGTTTTCGTAAGCCACCAAAGTGGCAAGGTCGGTGATGATAAGGTTTTGTATTTTATCGTAGGTTGTCACCTGATCGTTGATGCCTTCGATTTCTTTTGGAGAGAACAGGCCCACAATCTCAATCTCCACGCCTTTGTCCGTCTGGATTTTGTCACCAATTTTCAGGCCGTTTTTCTCAGCCAAATCCTTGCTGATCAGCCCCTTGTTTTTGTCGTCCGGCAGGATATGCCGCCCCTGCGTCAGCGTAAGCTGCCCGGAAGTAAACCGGGTAAGCTCCTCGCTTTTCCATGTGCTTAAAATCTTTGAGGATGCGCGAAATTCTTCCTCAATGGGGATATTGCCGGTAAATAGTTCCAGAGAGGGGAACGCCGCCAGCCCCTCCACGGTGGCGCTGCACTCCTTGATCCCCTCAATTTCCCGGATTTGCTCTACCAGCTCCGGGCTGATCTGCTGGGTGGAATACATCAGGGTTCCGCCCTCCACGCTTTCCACCTTCAAATAGGGGTTGTTTTCCGTGTAGTCAAAGCCAATGAGAAAACTCCCGCCAAGGCTTTGCCGCAGCTCCTGCTGGGCGGCTTTCGAAGCGTTCCCCAGTGCCAGAGCGGTCAATACAAAGGTTGCCATCACCAGCAAGATGACAAAAAGAAGGATACTCTTGCCCCTCTTGCGGACGATATACAGCCACGCTCGATTCATAAAGTTCATAGAATGACCTCCATTTCATATAGGATAAGTGTTGCAACGCTGACAGCATAGCACCCCAATATGGAACCAGTATGAAACGGATAAAAAAAGCCATCGCTTTATGGGAGATAAAGGGTAAAGCACATTCCCGGCGGGTTTTTGGTCGCCTCAAATTGATAGGGCATCCCAAGGGCCTTTGAAAGCGTATCTACAATATATAATCCCAGCCCATTCCCTCCATCTTTGCGATCTCTGGCAAAGTCTGGGCGGTAGAACGGCTCAAATACATGGGCCAGCTTATCCGGCGGGATGGGCGTACACTCATTTTCTATTTTTATCTGTCGGGCGTTCAATATAACGGTGATCTTGCATCCCGGCTTTGTGTAAGCGACCGCATTGGAGAGCAGGTTAGACAGGATCTTTTCAAGGCTTTTCTTTGACGTGTGGACAGGGCACTTTCCCTGTATGCTGAAAGAAAAGTCGAGTCCCTTTGCCTTCGCAATCAACTGATAGGGCTCGCAGATTGCCGGAAGACGCTCAGACAGGTCAAAGGTTTCCGCGTCCTGTTTCTCCTGTGTAAAATCCAGCCGGGAGGTATCCAAAATTTCTTTAATCATAAAGGATAGCTGCCCGGTAATCTCCTTACATTCCAACAGACAGCGATCCCGGTCTTTGTATTTTCCAATGCCTAAGATCATGTTTTCCAAAATCGCGTTCAGGGCAGTCACCGGCGTTTTCAGCTCATGGGAGGCGGCCCGCAGGAAATCAATTTTCAACCGTTCCGCCTCACGGACGTTTTGCTTTTCTTCCTCCAGATTTTCAATGGTGGAAAGCAGGCTGGCATACAGCTTATTGACGCGGGCGGCCAGCTCGCCAATCTCGTCCTTCGTATGCACCACGCAGGCTGCAGCCTTATCCAGCTTTTCCATCTTTTCCGTTGTAACCGCAATCTGCTTGATCGGCCTCGTCATGGCTCTGGAAAACAACAGGGAACACCCAGCGGAAATGATGGCGCAGCAAAGCAGGGATACCGGCAGTGCTTTTCCGATAGCGGATTTTATCAAAATACCAGTATTCACATCACTCTCAATAATGGCTCCTTCCACAAAACGGTTGGTGCTTACGGTCATTTGCGGCGCAAGCACATAGAGAAAAACATGAGCCATCACGGTGACAAACAGCATTACCAGAAAGGTGTATAAGAAGATTTTAGTAAAGAGCTTTAAATTTCTCATGGGTGTTCCTCATACTTGTAGCCAACGCCTTTTACCGTTACAATCCGGTTAAGACTCAGCTTTTTCCGTAAATTTTTAATGTAGGTATCAATCGTGCGGTCAATGATGGGGTAATCATATCCCCACAACTCGTCCAAGATCTGCGACCGTGTAAGCACCAGACCTTTATGCTCTATCAGCAATTTCAGCAGGTCGATCTCCTTTGGTGTCAGGTCAATAGGGCCGCCCGGCCCGGAAGCAGTATAGCCGCCAAAATCCACCGTAATATCGCCCATCTGAATTTGTTTCAGTTCCGGACTTTTCCCACACCGCCGCAGCAGGGCCGTCACCCGTTTTCCCAGCAAAAGCATGGAAAAGGGCTTTGTGATATAGTCGTCCGCCTGTTCATCAAAGCTGGCCGCCTGAGTAGGCTCATCGTCAAGGGCGGTAAGCATTAAGATAGGAATGTTGCTTGTTTGGCGCAATTCTTTTAATACCTCCAAACCGGTTCGCTTCGGCAGCATAATATCCAGAACCACTAAATCAACCGATTTCTCCCTTGCAATCTGCAAACCCTGTTCACCATCAAGGGCCGACAAGGTAATATGCCCTGCGGATCTCATATATTCACAGATTGCCTCGTTGGTGGCAGTATCATCTTCCACAATCAATAAAACAGCCATTTTTACACCTCCTCACATTATTATACCAAAGCAATATGGAAACAGTATGAAATGCTTTGTGTCAGATTGACAGTGTACTGAACTTAATGGGAAAAAGCAAGCCTTTCATAACGGATCAATCCACACAAGGCAGACTGGCTCATGTTGACAGGAAACTGGCCCGCCTTGCTGTAAGTGAAATACTTTCCCTATTTACTATTTCTATTAGATTCAGAA
>CAJTVL010000175.1 GCA_910579425.1 uncultured Lachnospiraceae bacterium
GTAAATATAAGAAAATTGCTTTTATTTTTTTACCTAATTGATGTAATGGGCGCATATGTATTTCCTCTTTTGAGTTCAGTTTTAAAATTGCATAAAGAATTTATTGATTGTCATACCATTTCTTAAATTCATCTATTTTTTTTATTAATGATTTGTCAATTTCCGAAATATTGATATCGTTTCGTATTTTGCTGATTTCTAAACTATCAATTACTCGATTGGGAGAATATCTTCCATTTGACACCCAATAGGCCGCTTTTGTAGAATAAGCAAAGTATTTTTCAATTGTATATAGTTTTTCGGTTTCGTTAGTCACTAAAATAATTATAATTGATTCATATTTCTCAGATATTTCTTTATACAACCAATCTTGTCTTGTTGCATACTCTTTATATGTGAACTTTTCTTCATTAAATTGATTTTTATATATTTTTTTCCTAAATGGCATAAAACATTCTAATCGCTCAAAATCTATTTTCAGTTCATCACCAATGCATTTATTTTTCCCTACATTCAAGCATATGTATTTTGAGGAATTATCCCCTTTTTTTATGCCAAACATTGCCCAGACACCGGGATACTTATATTCACTTATTTCAGATTGTTCTATTATTTCAAAATTATGAAACATCTTTTTCATCTTGCAATTCACCTTATATCTAAATGATGTCTGTTGTTCTATTTATTCATCCTATCATGTCAATTAACCTATTGCAAGATTAGGGATAGCAATTAGGATATATCATCCCGTTCCTGTTTCCGTACCGGTCCACTTTGTTGCTGCCCCAGGGCAGCATGAATATTGCCACAGACGGTATCCAATTCTTTCTGATAATCCCGATAGTAATAATATTTCTCCTTTGCTTCTTTTTTCTGTACCAGCAGTTTTTCCTTTTCTGCTTTCAGTGTCTGCAAGGTAGGGAGTTGTCCATCACCGGCTTTTTCCTTCAGGAATTTTACAGCAGTTTCATAGATGGCAAGCTCTGAAGAATGCTCCTGACGGAATTGTCCTTTGTTCTTTGACCTAAGGAACTGCGAATAGATGGATTTGTTGGCAAGGTATTGTCCGGTATAGTGGATCTGTTCATTGACCTGCCGGAGCCTGCCTTCAATATCTTTCAGTTCCTTTCTGGAAGAAGAAGCAAGTTCTTTTATTTCGGCAAGTTTGCCCTCTGCATCTTCCACAGTGTTATATCCATGCTCCTGTACATAGGAAAGTGTCTTTGCCATGGTCTGGAGGTTGGAAAGTTTTACTTTCCCTGCGTAGGCTTTGCTCTGCTGGGCTTTGATACAGTGCTGTAAGTCTGTTACCAGACGAAGACCGGATTTCTCAAACGGGCCAGTGGGGGTATCTTTTTCTGTATTTTCAAGACGGGAATTATTTTCAATCACTTCCATTAGGTAATCTTTTTCATAGTGTGTCCCAAGGTTTCTTCCAGTGATCGTTTTATCACGGTCGGGGTGGAGATAGCTGAATCTGCCCCGGCTGATTTTGAATTTAATGTTGAATTTTTCTGAAAGTATCTGTTCAAATTCTTTGAGGTCATGTGCGGAGGCCGCAGCCTGATCAATGGAAGTGCGCAGATATTCTTTCTGTGTCTGGAATACGGTAGTGCGCGGAGTAATACCCTCTGAAATCATCTGCCGGTTACGTTCTTCCAATTTTTTCTGGCCGCTGCGTTTTGCATGGTATTCTTTTTCTGTCACTTTCCGTTCTGCTTTAGTGAGCAAGTCTACCTGATGCAGATTTTCCCGCAGGCATAAATCCATAAGGGACTGTTTTAGATAAACCAGATAATCGTTAGTTAAATGGTGCTTATTCCCTGCACGGGAATCACAATTACGCTCCATAAACTCCTGACGCTCCACATCATTTTTGCGCAGGCTGTTGATAACGATATGTACATGGATATTGCCGCTCCCGTTATGCCCGTCCGTGTGGGTGCAGACAAGAGCCTGATGTCCGGGGAAATTCTTTTTGCAGTATTCAAGCCCAAGCTGCTGCGCCTGCTCCCCGGTCAGCCCGCATTCGTCCCTGTCTTTCGGGTCGAAGCTGATGATGTAGTGGTGGGATTTGATTTCATCATACTTTTGGTTTTTGTGGAAACGGGCATTCAGTTCCCTGCATTCCATATCGAAACTGAACGGATCGCACTCTACACCGTCAAGATAATATTCTTCCCGGAGCTGCATTTTCCCATTTTCATCAAGGATCGGTTTTCCGGTGTATTCATTATGCTGGAAAATGAGATATCTTTGTGCCTCACCATAGTCTGCATTTTTACTTGCTATGTGTTTCAGTATCGCCATGAAAATCCCCTGCCATCTTAATCACTTCATATTTCATTTCGTAAATTTCTGCAATGCACTTGTTTATTGCCTGACGCATTTCCTGTGAATGGATTCCGCCCTGGTTAAAGTGGCGGGCAATCTGGTTTAAGTTGCTTCCGATCTTGCCAAACTCTGCAATCAGTTTTTTCAGTTCCGGCACTTCTGCCACGATTTCATATTTCACTGTGACACGTTTATCCATTATCTGCCTGCGTAGAAATTCTGCAAGAGGCAGTCCTGCACCGTTGGCATTCTCCGTGATAATTTCGTATTCCGTGTCATTGAAGCGGAGCATGATGGGGTGATTGCGTTTCAGTTCCTTTTCTTTTTTGGGTCTTGCCATATTATATCCTTTCCCGTGATAAAGCTGGATGGCTCTGCCATCGTGCTTTATCACGCTGCGAGAGTGTAACGGGAGCCAGTTCTGCATATCCGGAGGATATGCCAACCGAGGGTATGGGGCGCGGAAGCCCCATCAAGTAAGCCGGAGTGGCTCAAAATCCACGAAGTGGGTTTTGAGTTACGCAGGCGAAACTTGCTCTTCGAGAACTGAAAGCCCCTCTATAATAAAAGCCGATTTGAGAGAAAGTATGTTACCGCATGGAAAAGAAAATTTTAAGAAAAAGTAAATTGGAAGAGCAGGGGGGAACGTGGAGGCAGCGGGCAAGGGTTGCAAAGCAACGCTTGCGTAAGAGCACTCCCGGAGCGAAGCGGAGGGATACGGTATGTGCGGAGGAACGGAGCACATTCCGTAAGCGACTGTGTAGAGAATGCGTGGTGGCAGCAAAGGAAGGATACCGACACAAGGAGGTATGCTTGCCCTGTGTGGTGGAAGAGAAAACGGAAATCAGGTGCATGATGTCGCGGAGAGCAGAGCCGGAGCGGCATGATGCATCCAGCCGAAAAAGTGGTGGTTGTGGAGCAAGGATACTGGTGTAAGGAGGGAGGCTTGTATTGGATATGGTATTAGCTGAAGGAAGCGGTTCTTGTAAATGAGGGGAAAAATGTTTATACTATAAATGAAAAACTTAACTCGCTGGATGTGCCGGGGAGAGGGCATGTAGTGATCTAAGGGAAAAGAAGAGTTGTATGAGGTGCATGATGGTTGATAATATTGTATTGTTTTTGATGCAGGTAAAAGGAATAAGCAGAAAAACAATCTATAAAAATTTTCAATTGGAATCCGGGGAATATTCGATGGGTGATATTCGGGATATTATTAAGCAGGCGGCATTGAATACAAAGAAAATCAGTGTTCCTGATATGCAGGAATTGGAAGTGGCTTATGAGAAGTATCAATCGGTTATAGAGCGGAGTAATGAGTTAGGGATCAGAATATTTAGTTATTTGGATCAGGGTTTTCCAACTAAGCTGCGAAAGATTGCAGATCCTCCAGCTGTAGTATATGTGTTAGGGAATACAGAATGTTTAAATGAAAAGGCTGTTGCTGTTATAGGAACAAGGGAGCCGATCAAGCATGGTGCGGATATTGCTGAGAAGATTGGTTTTGTGCTTGGGCGTGAGGGATATACGGTGGTGTCCGGATTGGCTTATGGGTGCGATAAGTTTGGACACATGGGCTGTCTGCGGGCGAAAGGGAAAACAGCTGCTGTTATGGCGGGCGGGCTTGATAAGGTGTACCCTGCAGAGCATAAGGAGCTGGCACAGGAGATTGTGGAGTCAGGGGGGTGTCTGATTAGTGAGTATCCAGTGAAAAGTCCGATGTATAAGAATTGTTTTGTTGAGCGGGACAGGCTGCAGAGCGGACTTAGCGAGGGGCTTATTATTGTAGAGACGGATGTAAGGGGAGGAACCTGGCACACGATAGAGTATGCCAGGGAGTATGGCAGGAGGATAGGCTGTTATAAGCATCCGAGTCAGTATGCTTTTGAGAAACAGACGAAGGGAAATCAATTGTTATTGCAGGAGAAAGAGACGTTTGGAATAGGAAATGATAATGATTTATCTGAATACAGGAAGTTAATTGATCAG
>CAJTVL010000176.1 GCA_910579425.1 uncultured Lachnospiraceae bacterium
ATCTTTCCCGCAGTAAGCCTTATGTTGTTGGTGCTAACTTAATGACATTGCTTCAGTAGATGCATAGCTATACTCGCCCATTATGTTTCCGTCCGTCTTGTAGTCAACATCAATAACCTCTATATTAATATCTCCATCCACATTTGTATAAGATCCTCCAAGATGAAGATATTCGTCATAATCTTTGCTTCCATCCGGAATTGCATCAATATTATATTCATCTGCAATGACTTCTTTGCTGGATTTTACAGAATGCTCAGCCGTTGCTTCTGTTATGTTTCCTTCCTTTACTGTCTCCTCTTTTTTTGTTGGAGTAGAATTATTATCTGAATCTGAACCGATAGAGCCGATAACAATAAATCCAACAAATAATAATGCAATAATTACAACCACCATTTTAATTTTCTTTTTCATTTCTTTTCTCTCCTTTAGTTTCCTGAAATTCCTTATTTTGCAAAACACATTCTTTTTACAAAATAACTATAACTCTTTACCTTGTCGCATTTTGTCATCCTGCAAAATTTATTTTAGGTTATTTAATATCTCATGTCAATATTTTTGAGATATTTCAAGTCCATTTTTCATATCCTCCATACTATATAATCTTATCAATAGGAGGGCAAGAAACATGTATGAGGATTTTTTTGCGGAAAGGATCACTTCCCTGCGGAACCAGAAAAACGTGTCCGCCAGGGAAATGAGCCTTGCTTTAGGCCAGAACGGAAGCTATATCAACCGGATCGAAAACAGGCAGGCCCTCCCCTCCATGCAGGCCTTTTTTTATATCTGCGAGTATTTCCAAATCTCCCCACAGAAATTTTTTGACGAGAATAATCCAGCCCCGATAAAAATAGACCAGATCATAACAGAACTTAAAAAACTGGACAACATCCAGCTGGACACTGTCCTGGCCGTGGCAAAGGGACTGCAGCACAAAGCTAAATAGGATACATAAATGGATCTGTAATGGGATCCAAAAGTGGATCTGCAAAATACAGCGGCTCTATTATCCTTTCAACTACCTTATACCGCATATTCCGATTGAAATCCTGTTCCCGGTTATAGCTCTCCCGGAAATAAGAATGCCATCTTCTGCCTGTCATAAAATTTACTGTATTGACCGCAAAATGGATATGCACCCCGCTGTTTCCGGTTTGGCTGTCTTTTGGTGCATGGTGGATTGCGAACACTACCTGATGCCCCATGGAATAGTACCTTTGGGCGCACTCTGCTGCAATCTGGTATACCAGCCCGTAATCCCTCCACATCCGTTCAAACTCCTCCTCCCGGATCCCCAGGACTTCATGGTAAATTCTTCTTCCGCCCTTTGCCTTTATCCCGTATACTTCCTGCACGGCACAAAACTGCTCTATCACCAGCTCCGGGGAGGCGTAGCACCCGACTCCCATTCCGCTCCAGGCAATCAGCTCATCTGCCCTGTCCTCATTTGGACGGATTCTGGTTATGTAGCGTATTACCTTCTCAACAGCATCCTCATTCATATAGTTCCCTTTTCTCCGTCCCATCATTGTAAGCATTGCCATAACTCATTTTCCCCTTTCATCATCTCTTCAAGCTTCTCCAAAACCTCGCCGTCCAGTTCCTTTTCCTTTGCCATCCTGAAAATATCATTGAGTATCTCCTGGTTTTTAACCATCCTCGCGATCCTCTTCCTGTCCCTGCTGCTTTTCCTCTCCAGTCCTGCCATTGCGGCATCCACCACATATCCGCTGGTTGTCTTGTTTTCTTTTCTGGCTTTTTCTTTGATCCTCCATTTCTCCTCTGCGCTCACCCTTATGGATATTGTCTGGTCTCTTCCGGTATCGGTTTTTCTCATGGCTTCCTCCTTCCACATTCCCATGCTTCCATACAAACACTGCTCTCTGACTGTGGATACAGGAATAGGTAAATACATAATACTTTTCTATATCTAAATAAAAAAGAAATACTGATATTCTGTTATACTTTCTATTACAAGAATTATCTCTTACGATACAATTCTTGTAATAGTAAACACACAGTTTGTATTACATTTATCTTTTTCCTGCCCGTCATGCATCTGTTCTTTGTATTGATTATCTTTTACCTTTATGTTGTATAATTTTTTATTTTAAATTTTCTGCTGCCTTTTTCTCACCCTTTTCATTATTTTCTGTTATTTCTCTACAAATTACCTAACATTTACAGTAAAAGGAGGAGATACAACCTTGACCGTTTACTGGCCGAAAAGAAAATCAGGGCATTCAGGATCGGAAAAAAATGGAAGATCACAAAGGCTTCCATTGAGAACTATCTGGCTGAAAATTCCCACTGAAAAACGGCGGGGAATCCCCGCCGCCTGGCTATTTTTCTTCTTCCATCCCTTCAAGCAGGGAATACACCTTTTCCAATACCGCCTCGGAAGGAGCAAGGATCGTGACCGGTATCAGCCTGTCCTGCTCTGCGGTCTCCATGTAAAACATAATGTCGCGCAGCCCTTTTACAAGATCCTTTGCCTGCTGTAAGTTGTCAAAACTTTTTAATTCCACGATCTCTTTCACCTCCGTAAAAATAAGGGCTGGAATTTTTCCAGCCCGGCCATCCTCTTCCATTTTCTGTTCCCTGTCACAGACCCGCACATTAAACTATATGCATTTACTGCATCGTTTTTCCTTACGTAAAAATATCCGCAGGACAGGCATCCCCCTGCCACTGCGGATATTTCCTGCAACGTCCAACACACTCCATAAACTGCCTTTGTGCTAAATAAATATTCCATATTCTTTATACAGACTCTGGCGGTATTCCTGATCGTCCCTGATTTTGGATATATCATCAAACCGATTATCATCCACCAGTTTTTGAATCAACATCAGCATCAACTCTTCCCCGACTTTCTTCCCTTTTTCCATATTCTCCTGGTCTCTCATCAACAGCGTCATATATTCATGCCTCCATTCCCTGTTTTTCTTTGCCGCCTTTACGGCCTCTTCCAATCTCTTCACGAATGAATCTTCTGACTTCTTCCCTGCCACATAGTCCAGAAATGCTTTCAGTTCTCTGCTGACATCATCCATCTTCCCATCCGCATTTAAAAATATCTTTGCCGCACCGTCTCCTAACGGGATATTTTTATCTTCTTTGCAGATATTTTCAAAGGTGTAAATATGCCTCCCCGTATCAAATATATCAAACTGGCATATAAAGATGACATAGCTTGGATTCAGCTTCTTATAGAACTGCCCTTTGTCAATCATCTGCAGGTCGATCATGCTCTGATAATACCTTGTTCTTTTGGGAAGCTCCTTCGTATTTGCCACCTGCATTTCAATGTCGTAAACTGTGCCTCTTCCATCCCGGACATACACATCCAGCCTCACACTCTTGGCATCGGCATCTGGTTTTATCCCTTTTTGCAGTTCCGGATATTCTATGTGGTCAATGTCAAGTTCCGGGAGAATTCTCTGGAGCAGCTCCCTGCACAGCTGTGCATCCTGCATTACCTTCCCAAACAGAAAATCATTGGATATGCTTAATTCTTCCCATACGTCATAATTTTTATCTTTAACATTCATGTCGTCCATAACTTTTTCCTCCGTCTTTATCTACATTATATTATCCTTTAAATAACAAATCAACTTGCTAATTGTAACAGCACAGGCCTGACACCCGATTAATGCCGCCGTCTTGTAAAACATCCTGATATTCTCCGGATACTCGAATCCGGTATCACAATATAATAGGAATACCTTCTCCTTCGGGAACTCCTGCAGCGCCCAGTATAAAGCCCCGGTACTGTCTATGCCATTACTGTAACTTACAATCACACTGATATAATCAGTCTGTACTCCCTCTTCAACAATCCTGTTTGTTTTCGCCATACTTAAAAAAAGGCCCCTGTCCTTATAATCAGACAGGGGCCAAGCCTCCTTTCCATAAACGGGAACAGACACATTACCTATCCATATCGTCCATTCACGTACGCAAAAAGGCTGAGGTTTTTTCCAGCCCTTTCAACGTTCTCACATATCTTTAAATTGTATTTTGTCTGCCATACGGCATTGCAATAACTCTCTAACCCCACTGTTTACGCCATCTACAAGCACTCTTAGATTGACCTATCCATCCGAAAAACACCCCAAAATCCAGAATTTTTCAGTAAAACAGCTTTTTCATCTCAAAAAGGGAAATTTGATACCAAAAGAAGCCATATCCCCAAGAGCCTGCATAAACACTGCATTTCCGGGCATAAGAAAACCCGGTGAATCATCTCCACCGGGTCATTTTTCGCTGGGCTACAAGGATTCGAACCTTGAAATGACGGAGTCAGAGTCCGTTGCCTTA
>CAJTVL010000177.1 GCA_910579425.1 uncultured Lachnospiraceae bacterium
TTCGTAAAAAGCCGCTGTTAATTTTAGACGAGGGTACGTCTGCTATTGATATGCAAACTGCGTATGATATTGAAAGCAGATTGTTAGCAATATCTGATTTAACGCTACTCACTATTACCCACAATATGAGCAAAGATATTCTTGAACTCTATGATGAAATTATCTTTATGGCAGACGGAAAAATCATTGAGCATGGCACCTTTGAAACACTTATTGCAAAAAACGCAGCATTTTATAATTTCTACCAACTGAAAAAATAGGGATTTTATTTAAGGAATTTCTTATACTCTTTGTCATATCTTTAGAAATAGAATTTTGCATAGGGCAAAAGAAAAAAGCCGTCGTACAGCAGAGGTTTTCATGCGCCTATTCTTACACGGCGGCTTTTGAGAGATCAAAGCCGCCGTTTCTTTTATCCTCTAAAGTAATATGCGGTTTTTGTTAAAGCGACGGCTAAAGGAGGTAGCCGCCATGAATCGCAAAGCGTATCAACAAAATCCGACGGTCATTGACACATTAAAAAAAGCCCGTCCACCACCGGAGGAAATTACGCTCCATAAGTATGTTCCTACTATATATAGTTGCAAATCATTGACGGATTCCATATCTTGTGCTACACTTCCCTTGTAATTGATTTTTGTGCGAATCCTTTTATGGAGCTACAGTCAGAAACACCTGTAGGCGGAATATTTCCCGCATTGCACACGCTGTTAAGTTTGTATGAATGTGCCAGCAGTATCACTATGCCCAGCAAGTGATCTACCGCTGGCTTTTTAGTTTAGAATTTAATAATCTCTTATCAGAGCAGGAATGACGCCGGTTCATAGAAATTATGGACGCCAGATATATCAGGGAAGTCATTCCTGCTTTTTTGCTGCCCAGATGCCGGGAAGGCTGAGGATAGAAATTTATATATCAGGAAGGAGGAGAACGATTGCAGAAAGTAAGATGGCTGGATCAGGACTGTAACAAATGCGGACGGCAGTTAAACAGCTGGGATGCCCGGTTATCAAAAACCCTGGCATACAAATATCCATGCTGTGAATCCTGTATTGCCGGAGAATACGGCATGTCAGCGGAGAGGCTGAGGGACCGCATGGAAGACTATTTTGGGATGCGCCCCTGCCAGGGCCTGTAAGGAGGAAGAAAATGAAAGAGAATGAGTATAAGGAATACAACGCTTTGACAAAACGGCTGCTGGCGGAAGGCTATACCGCAGACCGCCATCCGGACCATGTAAGGGTGGACGTCTCCACATGGGAGAAAAAGACCCTTGATAATTTTTATGGAGGCTTTACCTATGAACGCTGGTGGATCTATGAGCAGACCTTTAAGACTCCCTGCGGCCTGCAGTGTAAAGGCCTCCAGTGTCACAGCAACATGAGTTACATGGGTATTGAGTGGACGTTTGAAAACGATATGGCAACGATCCACTGTCCTTATGAAAAAAAGGAATGCACGCTGAAACATGAGTACCTTCAGGATCACGGCGTACTCCGGTATGATTGTGAAGTCCATATGACAGATGAAGAATACTGTTATGAAGGAAGTGTGGAGCATATCTTAAAACTCCATGATGAAGAGATACGAAGGCAGGAGGTCAGTTTCGAGCTTCAAAAGAAGGGGCGCGTCTGCCGGGAGCATACGAGGTTTAACAGGGATACGCTGGAATGGGAAATGAATTATGATCCTTATTACTGCGGATTAAGGAGGTGCGCAGGGCTGTGTCCGGTTCTGGGGCATGAGCTGGATAAAAAACGGGGGAATGTGTTTTATGATGTTAAGATCACATATCTTAGGTGCGACTTAAACGGCACACTGTTTGAGGGGCAGATGGATACCCAGATCATTAAGGGAAAAAAGCTGTTTGACCATCCGGTGAGCATGGATATCGCCAAAATATGCGCCAGACTCTGCCAGGACAGGATAAGGGACAAAATGCGGAACCACTATTTTACGGAACTGTTTTTCTCTGAATACCACGGCAGGCACTTTTCCTTTGAGATTCTGAATGTCCGTGCTGAACAGAGGGAGAGCCGGGATCTGATGCAGGACCTGGAGGATATCCGTAACGGAATCCAGATCGTACATGCCTCCGATATGGAAAAACAAAATTCAGAAAACAAAAGGGAAAGGCGGCGGCAGCTGAGGGAATCTGCAGTTAAGCGCCTGGAAAAGAAACTGATAGAGCATGGATATGAGAGCCTGGAGGAGTTCAGCGCAGACCGGCGCCATGCGGATAAATGGCTGGGCCGGGAACGGATTGCAGAGCTGGAAGAGATGCGCCTTAAAAAAGAGAAAGAGAAAAAAGAACAGCCGGTACAGCTTTCTCTGTTTGACATGGAAGCTTCCTGAGAAGAAAATCTCTCATTGTACCAGATCTGGTGCTTACGCATCCGACAATACTATATATAGTATTGACAGCTTGACTTAATCAATATCTTGTGCTAAACTGTCCTTGTAATTGATTTTTGTGCGCATCCCGTATGGGAGATATAGTCTGTTCAGGCTGTATGCGGAATATGCTCCGCATTGCACACGCTGTTAAGTTTGTATTTTGTGCCAGTAGTACCACTATGCCTTCCGGGCAGTGGTTTACTGGCCTTTTTTATGTTACGGGATGATATTCCCTTATAGAGCGGAAATGACAATGGTTCATGGAAATCCATGGACGCCAAAGATTTGGCAGTCATTTCCGCTTTTTAATTATTTCACCGCCCAAACGCCGTTTCAGGCTTTGAGGATAAAACATTTTTAGAAAGGCAGGTAAAAAGAATGAGTGCAAGAAACAAAAAAGCCAGTAAAAACTGGAAGAAACAGGCGGCAGGCTGTCCGTTTCAGGATACTGCTGCCCAGAAAGCAAATGCCCGGTATCAGAAGAACTGTACCATCATACGGACAGTAAACTTCACACACAGAGCAAGAAGGGGGGCGTAAATATGCCCGGCATGGTATTTGAAAAGGGAAGGAACAGTCCGCTGGTATTGGTGGAAACAGAAAACCTTACCCGTGAGGAATGGCTGGACTGGAGACGTAAAGGGATCGGCGGCAGTGACGCAGCAGCCATCATGGGAATATCCCCTTTCCGTACCGCAAGGGATATCTATTATGACAAGCTTGGTATCGCGGCGGTGGAGGAAAATGAGTCCAACTGGGTGGCTCTGGAAATGGGTCATCTTCTGGAAGACCTTGTGGCAAAGATATTTGGACGCAAGACAGGACTTAAGCTCTATCAGATCAAGAAGATGTTCCAGCATCCTCTTTTTCCGTTCATGCTGGCGGATGTGGATTATTTTATCACCATGCCGGACGGCACAGAGGCAATCCTGGAGATCAAGACCACCAATTATAATGCAAAAGACCTGTGGTGGAAAGACGGCCGGGAGATTGTGCCGGTCTATTATGAGGCACAGGGCAGGCATTACATGGCCGTGATGGATATAGACCGGGTATTTTTCTGCTGTCTGTATGGAAACACGGAGGATGAGGTCATCATACGGGAGATCCGCAGGGATACAGCATACGAGGAAGAAATGATATTCCTGGAACAGGAATTCTGGAACAGCTATGTGCAGAAACAGGTTCCGCCGCCTTATCTGGAGGATGGAGATGTGATCCTTGCAAGCGCCAGGCAGTATTGCGGCCGTGCAGACAAGGATGCGGAAACCATTATCCTGAAAGGCACCATGCAGTCCACGCTGATGCGTTACATGCAGCTCCAGGAGCAGAAGAAACAGTCGGATAAATTTTCCAAAAAGCTGGAGGCCGATATCCAGAGGCTGAAAGCAATCCTGGCTGCGGAGCTGGGAACGAGCTGTAAGGCTGTCTGCGATATGGGCGGGAGCCGCTATACGGTGACATACAATCCGGTCCGTAAGATGATCGTTGACAAGGACAACCTGGCACGGCTGAAACTGCAGTATCCGGAAATCTATGAACAGTTTGTAACGGTATCAGAGTTTCGGACATTCCATGTGAAAGTCAGCGCCGTGGATGCTGCCTGAAACCGGACAGGAACATACGAACGGATGATAGAAAAAAGAAAGGAAACAGGAAAATGAAAAGAAAGACACTGATACTGGGGAGCATAGGGGGAGTTCTCTTATTTCTCCTGCTGAAAGATGTATACTGGCTCATACGACTGGGCTGGTTTCTGGTACTGTCTCCCCTGCTGGGCGCTGTCCTGGCAGTGATTGTGAGCATGTTGATCTTATGGTTTTTATGGAGGTGAGAGAATGAGTTATATCGGAACTTATGACGGGAAGATCTTCCACAACCCGTCAAATAAATTCTGCATTGTCATTGTGA
>CAJTVL010000178.1 GCA_910579425.1 uncultured Lachnospiraceae bacterium
ATGCAGTTGTTAATTGGGCATGGTCAAGTACCCACCATCATGCCAGAAGCCTCAAACAAAGCAAGGTCTACCATCCCAGGAGCACGGGAAGCAGCAGCGGCAGTCACAGCGGCGGCGGAAGAAGCCATAGCAGTGGCGGTGGACATAGCAGCGGCGGACGCAGTGGAGGAGGGGGAGGGCATCGGTTTTAGGCCTTTATTCTCTATTTTCCGCCCTCTCTTAAACTACTGAAATATAGCATTAGTCAAAAACATCTCAAAGGAAAATACCTTGTGTCCTTTGAGATGTTTTGCTTAAGGTTCGTAATTTAAATTTTCAGCACATCAAATTACGCTTCAGCGCCACCGCTCTCTCCAAAGCCTTTACCGGGAGATAATACTCTACTGTTTCCATCATCATCTGCCTCGATGCATCCGGGAAAAATTCGCGCATCTTTTTGATGCGGTAACGCAGGGAGGACAACGCAAGATTTAAATCCTCCGCAATCTTTTCCTGAGTTTCTTTTTCGATACAGTTAAACGATCCCCCCAACCCTCTCCCCAATCAATTCCCTCACCCTCTCCTTCCAGACACCCGAAAGGCAGGCCTCTTCGCACTGCCTTTCGAATTGATCTTTCAGCAGGCAAATTTCTCTTATCACGCTTTCTGCCATCTCCTCCGGAATTTCCAGGCTCCGGGCAAGAGCAAAGAAATCTTTTTTTCTAATATTCCTCTTCTTCCCATTCAACGTTAAAGCAAATTGCTCCCTATCCTCGGGAAGCACAACGTTAACCGGAAGCATATCATATGCCTCCGAAAGGCAGAACTCTCTTCCCCCGGGCTCCCTTTCCCTCAGAGAAAAATTCTTCAAATGCATATCCGAGTTCCCGATCACAAAGGAGAAAACCACCCTTACAAAAAGCCTGGCAAGATCTTCCCGGGGGCAGACCGAATATCTTTTGATAATTCTCCCGCAATGCTCATAGGAGCTTTTATACTTATCCTGGGTGAGCCGCCCGGAAAGCTGACAGAAATCCTCCATTGCATATAGCCTGATGCCTTCCTCTTTTATCTCCCTGTCAATCCGCTTTGTAATGTAGGCGTACTGATCCCGGATTTTTATCAGGGCGTGGGGCACCGTCTCTATTCCCGCTGTTTCCGCAAGGTGCATCGCGAGATGCTCCTGCTGAGGCAGCTCCGCATATTCCGCCGCCTGAGGCTTCAAAATATATCCCGTGGGATAATCTACAATTGTCAGTCTTGCCTTATCCTCAGACAGATGCAGGGACAGCTTTTTTTGTACTCCCGGAACGGTCAGGCCCCGGCTCACCGTCCTGTCCGCCAATTCCTCTAATTTGCCCTCCGATAAATCCAAATCAGGCATCTTCTCCGTCCCGAAAAAAGCTCTCACACACCCGCCATGCCATTGGCTTTTTTTCTCGTCAGGAGCGGCCGTATCCTCTATGGGCTTTCCGCAGCATAAACATTTCATGGACTTCTCCTTTCCGGAGTATCCGCTCCTGCCTTACTCCGTACGCTGACGTCACCGATACAGTCTCTGCACACAGTAAGCAGCAAACCGAATCTGTCACCCGCATCTATTTTCCAATTTCTTTTTGCCACCTCAAGCAGCCAGCCTTCGGGGATCAATCCGTCAAAAAAGGGAAAAAGGATGGCAGACTTATACTCTTTTTCCGTAAGGGGCATTGTCAGGCTTACCGCAGCCGCGTCCTTTCTGCCCAAATATCCCCCGTCATAGGCAAACTCATATCCTTCGTCCGTTTCCTTTATGATACCGGCAAAAATATTCTGGATATAAACATGCCCTTCCCTGTATCCATCTGCCATAAACTTTCCCTTTTCTCACCCATTCTCAGGTAATAAACACACATACGCTCCTTGCTCCCACCGTGACCCTGTTTTCCGGCAGCCGCATCATTCCCTGCTGGCCCGGAATGTGATCCTTTAAATACCTTCCGCTGGTATCCGCAGCCACATACCAGACCTTTCCTCCCGGCAGTTCGGGCAGCCAGAATTCCTGATCCTCCCAGAACACATTCACCGCAAGGCAGACAATATCGTCATGCCCATTGCCCCGGCTGTCCACCTCCACTCTTCCTGCATAGATCACCCGCAGCACCTTTGTCGCATCATCCGGTCCCAGCACCTGGATTTCCGGGAAACCGCACCAACTGTTTCCCGAAAACTTCCGCAATACCGGATGGGCCTTTCTGAAAGCAATCATGTATTTGCAGAATTCAAAATGTTCTCTGTTTTTCTCCAGATCTCCCCAGTTCAGCCAGGAAATCTCGTTATCCTGACAATAGGAATTGTTGTTGCCATACTGGGTATTTAAAAATTCGTCGCCGGAAAAATACATGGGCGTGCCCCGGCTGCACATCAATACCGCAAAGGCATTCATGGCAAGACGCCTGCGCAGGGCAAGAACCTCTTCATTGTCGGTTTCCCCCTCCACACCGCAGTTCCAGCTTCGATTGTCGTCGCTTCCGTCCGTGTTATTCCAGCCATTGGCCTCATTGTGCTTTTGGTTATAGGAATACAAATCCCAGAGGGTAAATCCATCATGGCAGGTAAGGAAGTTGACCGAAGCGTTGGCTCTGTTCTTGGGGTTGTAAATGTCCCTGGAGCCTGTAATACGCTGAGCAGCAATCCCCCACATACCGTAATCCCCTTTCAGAAAATTGCGCAGATCATCCCGGTACCTGCCGTTCCACTCCGCCCAGCGATTCCAGGACGGAAAGGTTCCCACCTGATACAGCCCGCCCGCATCCCAGGCCTCGGCAATCAGCTTCACACTCCCCAGAATCGGATCAAAGGCAAGGCTCTGCAAAAGAGGGGGCTTACTCATGGGGGAGCCGTCCTCATTCCTTCCAAGGATAGTTGCAAGATCGAAACGGAAACCGTCCACGTGATAGGCTGTGGTCCAGTAACGCAGACACTCCAAAATCATCTGATGGACAATGGGATGGTTACAGTTTAAGGTATTCCCGCAGCCGCTGAAATTATAATAATGGCCATCCGGCGTCAGCATATAGTAAATATTGTTGTCGAAGCCCTTAAAGGAGAAGCAGGGTCCCCGCTCGTCTCCCTCCGCCGTGTGGTTGAACACCACATCCAGAATACATTCAATGCCGTTCTCGTGAAGAGCGCTGATCAGCTCTTTCAGCTCGGTTCCTTCCTTATTATATTCTACCTTTGCGGTATAACTGGTATTGGGTGCAAAGAAACAGACCGTATTATACCCCCAATAATCCATTACCGGCTTTCCATTCACAATACGATAATCCCGCATTTCATCAAACTCAAAGATGGGCATCAGCTCCACGGCATTGATCCCAAGCTCCTTTAAATAAGGGATCTTTTCCCTCAGCCCCGCAAAGGTTCCCGGATACTTCACCCCGGAAGAAGAATGTCTGGTAAACCCTCTTACATGCATTTCATAGATAATCAGATCTTCCATGGGGATCAACGGCTGAGTGGATTCCTTCCAGTCAAAATCATCCTTCACCACCCTGGCTCTGTAGGAATCCCCCTCGATCTGGGGAACCCCCCAGTTTCTCTGGCCCGCCACCGCCTTGGCATAGATGTCCAGCAATGTATGATTTTTGTTAAACAAAAGGCCTTCCCGAGGGTCATTAGGCCCGTCCATCCGGTAGGCATATTCAAAATCGTGTACGTTAAGCCCAAACACAATCATGGAATATACCTTTCCAATCTTATAAGTCTCAGGGAATTTCAGCACTGCATAGGGCTCTTCCTCCATACGCTTAAACAAAAGCAGCTCACAGGAAGTAGCCCCATAAGAATACACCGTAAAATTCACCCCGCAGGGAATGGCCGTAGCGCCATTGACTTCATACATTCCCGGGCGTACTTCAAAGCCATTGATCACATCCATGGGCTCCATATGAATTTTACTGATCGGCGCAATAAGTCCGTTATCTTCCATCTCTTGTTTCCTCCTGTCGCACTTTTCTCTTATTTTATCAAAAAACCTCCGCCTCTTCCACTTATTTTCGAACAAAAAGAAGCGGCTATTATCCCTGACCGAAACTCAGGGTATAGCCGCCGAAAATAACTACCGAAATGTTACTTATCACAAACCAATGTCATTAAGTTAGCACCAACAACATAAGGCTTACTGCGGGAAAGATGGC
>CAJTVL010000179.1 GCA_910579425.1 uncultured Lachnospiraceae bacterium
TGAAAAAATGCAAGATTCAGGGGAAATATGCCGGAACTGTGGAGGATATCCACAAGGGGACGGTATTTGTCCGGCTTTCTATTGGAGTCAACGCCATTGCTCATTCCTGCTATGACAGCCGGACGGTGGGAAAAAAGGATGAAGTTTCCTTTGTAGTGACGCATATTGATGAAGATCGGAATGTGGCAGTGGGGCTAATTTCCCGGATTATCCGGCAGAATTTTTAATGTTGATATGGAGAGTTCTTCGCAAAGACCCATACCTTATTGCCTGCAGGTTATTCTCATGATATACTATTTTCTATAATCAGAAAAAGAAGAAAACGGATGCATTTCGTTTCTGTCCTCTAGTTATAGAAGGAGGGTGATGCCCATGAACACAATGGAAATTTTGACATTACTATTGGTGATTTTTGCGGCTTTGAGCTACATAGACCGGCATAATAAGAAATAGCATCCTACACCGTCCAAAGTCAGGGATGCTATTTCTATTTTACTTATAATTTTGACTGAGGGCATCAGATCTTGCATCTGAGTACCTTCTTTTTCTGATTATACACTGGGGACTTGGAAATTTCAAGTCCCCCTTTGCATCCCCTCGCCAAAATAGATGCCGTATATATTGACATTATACTCTTACTGAAGGCATCAGCTCAACAAATATTTTTATTGTGCCCTCTGCCTGTCTATCCACTGCAAAATAACATTTACTACATAATCCTGCTCCTGTATGGTCAGTTCCCTGCCTTTAGGGATATTATGCCATTTCTCCAGACATCCTCTGCAGCAGGTAGCTGTCGCATGCTGGGCAACAAACACCGGATGTCCTCTCATCGGCGTCTGCTTTCCATCATTCTGTGGTTCGGAAGGAGCCAGCCGCTTTTCTACGAAATCGTGTGCATGGCGACGTATGGTATCCATTCCCTTGTCAGCAATATATGCCCTGTCATTGGCGTTTAAGGAAAAACTGCTCCGAAACCTGGAACATGCCAGCCGTTCAAATAGATCTCCCCCATAACCGGCTGGTTCCTCCGCAATCCTCATCGGCTGCACATGATTCTTATATGTAATCGTCCTTGGCTTCTTTTCTTTTTGTCCTTCGTTTTCACCGTTTAACCGCCGCTTCAAAATATCTGCCTCTGCAGTCTTTGACTCCATGCTGCCATCCATCAGACGTTTGGCAAGCTTTGTATTTCTTGCGGCAGTAGTCTCATTCTTTATGGCATAACTGACCGCTTTTTTCTCCCCGATCAGCACCAGGATTTTCTTTGCCCTGGTGACCCCTGTGTACAGCAGATTTCTCTGCAGCATCACAAAATGGCTCATGGTAAAGGGCATCACTACAATCGGATATTCGCTTCCCTGCGCCTTATGGATTGTGGTGGCATAGGCCAGCACCAGTTCCTCCAGCTCGCTGACATCATAGAGAACCTCCCGGCCTTCATAATCTACCGTCAGTTCCCGTTCTTCCATGTCAACTTTACAAATGGTCCCGATATCGCCGTTAAAGACTTCTTTATCGTAATTGTTGCGGATCTGCATGACCTTATCATGGAGCCGGTACTGCGTGCCGCCCCTGCGAAGGAAGATCCGGGACGGATTCATGGCTTCCTGCAGTACCTGGTTTAAATTAGCCGCCCCACAGATTCCCCTCTGCATCGGCGTCAGCACCTGGATATCCTGAAAGGCGTCCACATGATAATAGCGGGGCAGATTCTCCGTACAGAACTTAACCAGCGTATCCACCACTTCCTCATTGGTCTCTCTCCCGGCAAAAAAGAAATCAGACTCCTTTCCGCCGCGCAGATCAATGGGTTCGCCTTTGTTGATCCGATGAGCGTTCATGATGATCCGGCTTCCCTGCGCCTGCCTGAATATCCTGGTCAGCCGTACAACCGGAATCCGATCCGAGGCGATGATATCCTTCAGGACATTTCCAGCTCCTACGCTTGGAAGCTGGTCCGTATCGCCCACCATGATCAATGTCATATGTTCCGGAAGCGCTTTCAGGAGATTGTACATAAGCATCACATCAATCATAGAACACTCGTCCAGTATCAGGACATCACCCTCCAGAGGATTTTCTTCATTTTTCTGATATCCTTCCGGAGGTTTGTATTCCAGCAGCCGGTGAATCGTTTTCGCTTCCATCCCGGTCGTCTCAGACATCCGTTTCGCCGCTCTTCCGGTAGGCGCCGCCAGTATGATCCTGCATCCGGCCATCTGGTAGGCGGAGATAATCCCCATAGTTGTAGTCGTCTTTCCGGTCCCCGGCCCGCCGGTCAGAACCATCACTTTCGATGAAACCGCTGTACGGATCGCTCCCAGCTGGATCTCATCGTATGTAATATCCGCTTGCCTGCGAACCTGGGATAAAACTGCCTGCACATCCATTTCCATCCTGCGTTCGGAAATCAGCAGCCTGATCAGCCTTTTGGCGCATCCGGTCTCAGAAAAGAAAAAGGGCGGCAGATAAATGGCTTCTTCATCCCTGATCACATCTTCGGTGCGGAGCATTTCATCCAATGTAATCTCCAGCTCCGGGGTATCCACTTCCAAAAGCTCTACCGCTTTTGTGATCAGTTGGTCCCTGTCCCCATAACAGTGCCCGTCTTCTGCCAGCTTGTTTAATGTATAGAACAGCCCGCTCCGCAAACGGATAAAGCGTCCCTTTTCAATCCCCAGTTTTTCGGCGATCATATCCGCAGTCTTAAATCCGATACCCCAGATGTCATCCGCCAGGCGGTAAGGGTTCTCCTGTACCACGCTGATACTGTCGCTTCCGTAGGTTTTAAAGATCTTTGTGGCATGGGTAGTATTCACCTCATGGCTCTGCAGAAAGAGCATGATATTCTTGATCTCTTTCTGCTCCTGCCAGCTCTTCTTAATCCGTTCTACACGGATCTTCCCGATCCCTTCCACCGTAATGAGTTCATCCGGCATATCCTCGATCACATCCAGCGTATCCTTTCCGAATTTCTGGACGATCCGCTTTGCAAACTTCGGCCCTACGCCTTTAATCAGGCCGGAACCCAGGTATTTCTCAATCCCGTAGACTGTTGCAGGGAGAGTCTCTTCAAACTTCTCTACCGAAAACTGCCTGCCGTATTTGGCATCCATCTTCCAGAAGCCCTCGAGAGAAAGAACGGAGCCAACATGTGTATCCGGCATGATTCCGACAACAGTGACCAGGTCGTTATAATTCTTAGCCGCCACCTTTAATACGGTGTAACCATTTTCTATATTCGTATAAGTAATCCTTTCAACTACGCACCGCAGGTGTTCCATACTGTTCTCCTTTAGTTTAGGCTGTCATCCATATAGAAAAGGCCTTATTCCTGATTTACTTCAGCTTCGTAAATTGCGTGGTCATAGGCACGGTGCGTGTCCGCGTCAAACAGTACGAAACGTACAATATCAATAGCATCCGGATGCCGGATGCAGAACTCTTTCACCGTCTTTACCGCTATCGCTGCCGCCTGGTCTACGGGATAGCTGTAAACGCCTGTGGATATGGACGGAAATGCAATCGACCGGATACCATTTTCAACAGCCGTCTGCAAAGAATTCCGATAAGCATTTGCCAGCATCTCCGGCTCACCGTTTTTACCGCCATGCCATACCGGCCCCACTGTATGGATCACATATTTACAGGGCAGCTTATATGCGCCCGTAATCTTTGCTTCTCCGGTATTGCACCCGTTCAGTGTCCTGCATTCTTCCAGCAGCTCTTTTCCAGCCGCCCGGTGTATGGCTCCGTCAACGCCTCCGCCTCCCAGAAGACTTCTATTCGCTGCATTTACGATAGCCTCTAAATCTTCAACCTTTGTAATATCACCCTGTACGGTTTGAATCTTCATATTCCACGCTCCATTTAATCAATCATCAATTCCTTGTGTCTTTTCATCTTCCCTGTAACTTTTCTGAGTCAGAGTATTTTCAAAATCAGCCGTTCCAGCGACTCTTCAAATCTTACATCATCCTCTGCCGTCCGCTTTGCAGGCCCTTTCAGATGATATTTTGATTTTGAGCGCCGTATTTTCTTACTGATATGCCGTTCCATCAGCATGCGGTCGATATTCTCATCCGTATACCATTTTCCGCTCTGATGGA
>CAJTVL010000180.1 GCA_910579425.1 uncultured Lachnospiraceae bacterium
TTTGTATCTATGGAGGAACTTGGAAGAATCCGTAAAGCAGTTGATATACCGATTGTTGTGATCGGGGGCATCAGTAAGGAAAATGCAATGCTTTTTCAGCCTATGGGGATTGACGGTCTGGCTGTTGTTTCCGCAGTGATTGCCCAGCCTAATATAAAAAAGTCGGCAGCCGACTTAAAATCACTGTTTTTCGGAAAGGAGGCTGTGAATGAACTTTGAAGCATGCACCCGCAGTTTTGAGGAGGCGGCACAGTACACGATTGATTTATTCGGGCTGTCTGAAGATACAGAGAATATCGTCAAGGAATGGAACGGCATGGCAGTGTATGAATATGCCCATAATGTCAGACTGAATGCTCTGCCATACCAGAAGGGAAGAGGTTCAGGGGTTTTATGATGTATGGCTGTTTCATGCTGATATAGATATATCTGAAATAAAAATGCAGGAAACAGAAGTTGTCGGTGCTCAGTGGGTAAACAGAGATGTTCTATTTGATATGCTGCAAAGCGGAAAGCTGCATCCGTTGATTGATTATATAAAAGAAATTGAATTATCCTATTGACTTTCGATATTTAGTTTGCTATTGTGAAAGCACGTACTTGCATGAGAATATATTGATAAAGACAAATTCGAGGGGGGACAGAATGTGGATGAAACAAGCCAGAAAATAATTGACGCAGCAATGACATTAGTCCGGGACAAAGGATATGTTGCAACAACTACGAAAGAGATTGCAAGGATAGCTGGTGTAAATGAATGTACCCTGTTCCGCAAGTTTGAGAGTAAAAAGGATATTGTCTTGCAAGGGGCAAATCAGACAGGCTGGCGGGCGAATGTCACACCGGAGATTTTTGAAAATGTAACATGGGATTTGCGGAAAGATTTGGAAATGTTCATGAGGGCATATATTGACAGGATGACACCAGATTTCGTCAATCTGTCAATCGGTCTGAGGGCACCACAGCTCTATGAGGAAACCAAACAGCTCATTATGAAAGTTCCACAGGCTTTTTTGATGACATTTACCGATTACCTGAATAAGATGTGTGAGATGGGGAAAATACCGGAGAAGGACTTTAAGACGCTGGCATTGACAGTATTTTCGGCAACATTTGGCTACACATTTCTGAATGCATCGTTCGGAAAAGAACTTACAGATATTGAAAAAGATGAATACATTAAAGAAAGTGTGCAGATGTTTGTAAAAGGAATCTATCAGTAAAGTTTGGCGCTGTCGGATGGCAGTGCCAAAAAAATAAATAATGTGCATGCAAGCACACGCATTAAAAAGGAGGAAGCTATGAAACAGATTACAGGTGCAGATTTATTTGTGAAAGCACTAAAAGAAGAAGCAGTTGACACATTGTTCGCTTATCCGGGGGGACAGGCGATAGATCTGTTTAATGCACTGTATGGACAAAGAGAAATAGATGTGATCCTGCCACGTCATGAGCAGGGTTTAATCCATGCGGCAGACGGTTATGCACGTTCTACGGGAAAAGTTGGTGTCTGTCTTGTGACAAGTGGACCAGGGGCTACGAATCTCGTTACAGGCATTGCTACCGCAAACTATGACAGCGTACCGTTAGTATGTTTTACAGGACAGGTGCCGACACACCTTATTGGGAATGATACCTTTCAGGAAGTGGACTTTGTGGGCATCACAAGGAGTATCTGTAAATATGCTGTAATGGTACGAAAGAGGGAAGATTTGGCAGAAACTGTAAAAAAGGCATTTTATGTTGCAAAGACAGGAAAACCGGGGGTAGTTGTTGTTGATCTGCCAAAGGATATTCAGAGGGCTTACGGCGATGATTTTTACCCACAGGAAATTATGGTAAGAGGTTATAAGCCGAATACTTCCGTACATATGGGACAGTTAAATAAGGCGCTGGACATCTTGAACCATTCCGTAAAGCCTGTTTTTCTAATCGGCGGCGGAGTTAATATTGCCCATGCAAATAGAGAAATGACGCAGCTTGCAGAGCTGACAGGCGTGCCTGTTATTACAACTATCATGGGGAAAGGGGCAATTCCTACAACGAACAGTTTATATGTTGGCAATATAGGCATTCATGGGAGCTATGCCGCTAATTCAGCGATCAGTAACTGTGACGTTCTTTTTTCAATAGGAACACGGTTCAATGACCGCATTACGGGGAAAACAGAAGAATTTGCAGTAAATGCAAAGATGATCCATATTGATGTGGATGCGGCATCTATTTCCCGGAATATTGATGTAGATATTCCTATTGTTGCTGATGCGAAAAAGGCGATATGCGCTTTGCTTGAAAAGGCAAAGCCGCTCCATATCTCAGAGTGGACAGATGAAATAGGCCGTTGGAAAAAGGAATATCCGATTGATATGGGGGAAGTCGGTTTGACGCCACAAATGATCATTCAATCCATAAATGAAATGTTCAAAGATGCTATTGTTACTGCTGATGTAGGTCAAAATCAATTATGGACAACACAATTTCTTGAGATTGATGAGAATAAGCAAATGCTGACATCGGGCGGCTTGGGAACGATGGGGTATGGTTTTCCTGCTGCAATCGGAGCGAAACTTGGCAATCCCCATAAGGATGTCATTGTCATATCCGGTGATGGCGGTATGCAGATGAATATTCAGGAAATGGCGACTGCGGTTGTTTATGAACTGCCAATCATCATCTGCATACTGAATAACGGATATTTAGGGAATGTGCGGCAGTGGCAGGAAATGTTTTATGACAGGCGGTATTCGAGTACCTGTATGCGTTATCGGAGAAGCTGTGAAACTGGCTGTAACCAGCCCGATCATTCCTGTCCGGAATATACGCCGGATTTCATTGCACTGGCAGAAAGTTATGGTGCAAAAGGAATCCGTATCACAAAGGCAGAGGATATAAAATCAGCTTTGAACAGTGCGAAACAGAATACAAAAACACCTACGGTTATTGAATTTATCATAGACAGGGAAGTCAATGTCATGCCGATTGTTCCACCGGGGAACTCCCTTAATGACATGATTTTGGAAAGAGAGGAAAGCAGAGAATGAAAAAGAGATGGATTAGTTTATTTGTTGAAAATGAAGTAGGTGTACTTGCCCGTATCTCAGGTTTGTTTTCCGGAAAGTCTTATAATCTGGACAGCTTGACAGTCGGAGTCACTGAGGACAGTACCATATCACGGATGACGATCAGTTTAACAAGTGATGACAGGACTTTTGAGCAGATAAAGAAGCAGCTCGGCAGAAGTGTTGAGGTAATCAAAGTGGTGGATTATACAGATATACCTATCCACATGAAAGAAATCTTATTTGTTAAGGTGAATCATTGCTCAGATGCAGATATAACAGAACTGTTTCGGATCTCAAAAGTATTCGGAGTTTCAATTATTGACTATGATGGCGCTGCTGTTCTTTTGGAATGTACCCAGACAGAAAACAGGAATGATGAATTAATAGCTTTGCTGAAAAGAAAGTTTGCAAACAGGATTGAGATTGTAAGGGGTGGAAGTGTTGCGGCTGAAGCCGTTAGTATGTCCGGTTAAAACTTCACTGCGGCACACCTTTTTCATCAGCTCTTTGACTTCTTTTACATCGGCGGCATAGACGTTTCCTTCGCCGTCAACTACGATAAAGATATGGTTATCGCTATGTGTATGATTATGGTTTGGTGGTGTAATAAACTCTTGCATATCGGTTATGCTCCTTATCTGGTATTTGGGTAATGATATTGAAGATATTTTGCAAGACGCAGGAAAAAGTAAGAGGTAAAATGGCTCTTGACAAATTTCAAATTGAAATTTCAAAAATTCAATTCGGAGGTAATCCACATGAAGAAAGAAATAAGGACAGTGGTGTATGATGATGAATTGAGGATGGAGGCATACCGCTTTGAGGGGATCCGGCAGCCTTTCCCAAGCCATTTCCATGAGCATTATGTCATCGGGGTTGTGGAGAGCGGGGAGCGGGTGCTTTCCTGCCGGGACAGGGAATATGCCATAGAGGAAGGATGCATCGTGCTTTTCAATCCGGGTGACAGCCATGCCTGTGTACAGAGTGATGAAGGGACGTTTGATTACCGGGGATTTAACATTTCAAAGGAGGTC
>CAJTVL010000181.1 GCA_910579425.1 uncultured Lachnospiraceae bacterium
GGCCTATGAAAAAACCGGCAAATATGAGGGAGTTTACCATGTGCTCCATGGAGCGATTTCGCCCATGCTGGGAATCGGGCCCGGAGATATTCGGCTGAAGGAATTGGTGACACGTCTTGAAGGCAATGTATCGGAGGTGATCATTGCAACAAATTCCAGTCTTGAGGGGGAAACAACGGCAATGTATATCAGTAAACTGATCAAGCCCATCGGGATCAGGGTTACCAGGATTGCCAGCGGCGTGCCGGTAGGCGGAGATCTGGAATATATTGATGAGGTTACGCTTCTGCGGGCGCTGGAGGGAAGAACGGAAATGTGAGGAGGTATAGGGTCATGAGCGTGAGAAAAGAATTTTTTGGAAAAACGGGGAGCGGTGAGGAAGTCTATCGCTACTGGATTGAAAATTCCAGAGGTATGAAGGCCGGAATAATTAATTTTGGCGGAATTTTAGTAAATTTGATGGTTCCGGATAAAAACGGAAAGACAGATGATGTTGTTTTGGGGTATGATACCCTGCAACCCTACTTCGGGAATCTGAGTTTCTTTGGAGCGTTGGTTGGCCCTAATGCCAACCGTATCGGCAAAGCCTCTTTTACCCTGGAAGGGAAAAGGTACCAGCTTGCAGTAAATGACGGGGAAAATAACCTTCACAGCCATAAGGAGCTTGGGTATCACAAAAGAATTTTTGATGTGGCTGAGGGAGAAAACAGTATAACTCTTTCTCTGGAGGACGAGGATGGGAACATGGGCTTTCCAGGGAACAAAAAGGTAAGGGTGACTTACACACTGACGGATGAAAATGAGTTAGAACTGAGCTACGAAGCGGAAAGCGATAAAAATACGATCATCAATATGACCAACCATACCTATTTTAATCTGGCAGGCCATAACAGGGGAAGGATAGAGGATCATATTCTGAGACTGAATGCGGCTGCATATACGCCGGTACTTCCGGGTTCCATACCTACAGGGGAGATTGCGGCAGTAGCAGGAACGCCCTTTGATTTTACCCGGGATAAGCGGATCGGAGAAGAAATCGGGGCAGCTCATGAACAGTTAAATCTGACAGGCGGCGGTTATGACCATAATTGGGTAATTGATGATTTTGACGGTACTCTCAGGGAATTTGCGGTTGTGACGGAACCTGTATCCGGTCGTATCATGAAAGCGTATACGGATTTGCCGGGAGTACAGTTTTATGCCGGCGGCGGTATTGCCAGGCAGAGCGGGAAAGAAAATGCCGAGTATGGACCGCGATGCGGGTTTTGTTTAGAAACCCAGTATTTCCCGGATACGGCAAACAAGCCGGAATTTCCATCTGCGGTATTTGGCCCGGACAGAAAATACCAAAGCCGAACCATATACAAATTTTTGTAATTCATTGACAAGCCGGCGCCATGTCGCATAAGTGTGGACGGTGCCTTTACAGAGTTGGCCGCCTGGCCAACTCTTTTTATAACAGGAAGACGCGGCGCCTTACAAACCTATTCCGTTTCCGGTTGTGGTACACTTATAGCAAATGCTGTAAGAAGTCTACAGATTTCAGGGAATGGGGGAATGACAGTATGCAGCTGCCGGATATTGTAAGACAGATAGGCAAAGCGGAGGAGAAAGAGCAAGTATACATAGAAGATTATGTCTATACCTATTTACACGGATTGGGAAAAGAAACAGGAACTGAGGAGCTGAGGAGAGCGGTAGGAGAACAGAGGACATTTCCGATACGTGCAGCGTTATTCGGACATGCTTTCCGAAGGGGAGAACGCAGATTTTATCTGATATACGGCGCGGCCAGTGTGATTGAGGAACTGGAAAACGGAAAGAATGAGGAGCAGATCAGAGAGGAATACTTCGGAGAATATGAACTGATCGGCTATGTAAATATTTATGGCGGCGGACAAAAGCTGCCGGGCCGAAAGGAAGGGTACTACATTTTCTATGAAAAAAACGAGCCTATGCAAAATTATCTGCTGTCCTGCTATGGGAGAAAAACAACGGATGACAGGCTTCGCCAGTCGTCCTCGTGTTTCAGAAAAGCCCCTGGAAGGCAGGAAACAAAAGGGGGAGGAATCGGAAATACGATCAGGAGATTTTTTTATGGGGGATGTATGATTGTTTTGGCGGTGGCGGCCACATCCATAAATGCTTATGATAAGATGTACGGGTTTGTGGAAACGGCCGAGAGTGCAATTGCTCTTTTGGAGAGTTCGAATTAGAAGGAGCTTTGTGTGAAATCTGGAGATAAAAACAAATGGCAAACGTGCGGGATTATTTAAAGGAAAAAGAAAAACGGCAGAAAAGCATAAATAAAATTGACTATAGAGAAAAAATCCGCAGTCATAAACTGACAATATTTTATCGGGGAGCTTTGTTTGTCCTATTGACAATTGCCGTTATTGTTTTTTTTATCATACAGTGGCGGAATAAGATATTTACTGACAGCGTGATAACAAGCTCGGCCCCTGTTACGATTGTACAGGGTGCGACGGTAAAAAATTTGGGCGGTAATGTGCTTTTATATAGTAAGGACGGCGCAAGCTGTATTGACGCGAGGGGAAATGCGGTGTGGAATCATGCCTATGAAATGCAGACGCCGCTGATCTCTGTCTGCAATCAGATGGCGGCGATTGGAGATTACAACGGGCGCACGATCTATGTGATGGAAAGAGACGGGGAAAAGGGAACGATAAATACCAATCTCCCGATTCGGAATTTCTGTGTCGCAGGCAGCGGGGTAGTGGCAGCCATATTAGATGACGCGGACGTGACGAGAATTTATGTATATGACGGAAATACAAATACGGAAGAACCGCTGATCTATGGAAAGGCGACCATGGACAGAAGCGGGTATCCGGTCAGTATTTCCTTAAGCCCCAATGGAAGGCTGATGATGATTTCTTATTTATACGCGGACAGCGGCAGTATGAAATCTTCTGTGGCATTTTATAATTTTGGAGAAGTGGGGCAAAATGAAACAGATAATTTCGTGGGGGGATATGATTATATGGACACAATTGTGCCCTATGTACAGTTTATGAACAACGAATCCTCTTTTGCGGTTTCGGACGACAGAATTGTTTTTTTCTCGGGGGCCGAAAAGCCCACTAATATTGCAACCAATTTTTTGGAGGAGGAAGTGCAAAGCGTTCATTATAACGAAAATTATGTAGGCCTGGTGTTTCATAATCAAAGCGGGGAATCTGCATATTATCTGGATGTGTATAATGCTTCAGGGGACAAGGTTCATTCTCTGTTTTTTGATATAGAATATGCAGATATTTTTTTCAACAAAGATCAGATTATTATTTATAATGATTCTGAGTGCCAGATATGTAATATAAAAGGAGCTGACAAGTTTGCGGGAAGCTTCGAAAAAAATATTTCCCTGCTGATTCCCACGTCTTCCGTCTACCGGTATATTGCAGTTACAACAGATTCTGTCGATACAATTGAATTAAAATAACAGGAAGGTACAAATGTTTTATATAGCGCTGGTTATAATTATATTGATCTTTATATGGAGAATTACAGCAGGGTTTCGCAAAGGGATGGTTCATGAGCTGGTTTCCCTGATCGCCGTAATTGTTGCGACATTTTGTATCGTATTGATTTTGGGAGCGGTTGGGAGTTATATGAACCAGGAGATTGCCAAAGTAATTCAAATGATAGTGGTGCTTTTTGTAGTATGTCTGGTATACCGGCTGGTGAATATTCTCTTTACTTCCCTGGAGCTTATTTCAAAGCTTCCTGTTATTAAGGGACTGGATAAACTGCTCGGGGCAGGGCTGGGTTTCATAGAAGCCGGATTGATTGTTGGGATTCTGGTATATTTTCTCAAAAACTGGGGGCTTTCTATTCTCACAAATGTACTTTAAAAGGGAACTGGTGAAAGCAGAGGACGATCTGCAAACCGTTTACTTTTGGCTGCCAAAAAAAATATCATTTTTTTTAAAAAAACAGGTTGACAATATTTGGACGGTTTGGTATTATGTATAAGCTGCATGGCGGACATGACAGCAGAAAAACAAAGCACCTTGACAACTAAACAGCAATGCGACCCTGAAAATTCAAGAAGA
>CAJTVL010000182.1 GCA_910579425.1 uncultured Lachnospiraceae bacterium
TCCTTACTGGCTGTAAGGGGTATTAACCATAAATATATTGTAGTAGGAGGAAATATTGCCGGATTTCTTTTCCTGGATATACTTATTATGTCTCAGGGCGATGATCATTCCCGCGATAGAACCTTCGATTCCTCTGTCATTATAATCACCCACAAAGAGATACATATCATCCTCTTTAAGGCCGCCGTTATCCGCAAGATAGCGCTGTAGTATGGTACAACAGCCGGATCGAATCTGCCGATAAGGTGTAGGGCTTTAATCCGTTCTGGTCGATCCAGGTGGATTTCCCGCATCCGGGAGCACCTCTTAATAACAATAAAATTCGCAAAAATGGGAGATATGGCGGTTTACTTTAATGTTTTTTTGTTGACGGCAAAACATAATAACATAAGGCGTATTGTATGCGACAGACAGATGGCTTCTTTTCAGGAAACAAAATGGTATACTGTAACTTCAAACAAAAATTTACCAAAGGAGAGTACTCTGAAAAATAAATTTTTCACAGACAAATTTGTGCTGACGCCCAAATTTGCAGGTGTTGGCAGCATGGAGGATTATTATGCCGGAAATTTATGATTTTATCAATTCCAGAGATGTGAGGAGTTATTTGTGGGAAATAAATTATCAGTTTACCGCACCAGAAGCGGCTTTTGTGGTATACTGGAGTGAAAAGCCTGTGAAAGACAAGTTTCCAGAAATGTTTGGAAGGGGTGTAAGGGTTATTATTCGGATGAAATATTGAAACAGATTGGGTTGCTGCCAAGTGAACAGGACAGGGAAAAAGAGGAGGTATACAAAGGTGAAGGCATATTTTGACGAAAAAAGCAGGCTGGAGGATTATTTACAGGAGGGAAAGCCATATTGCAGGGAAGAACGCCAGTTTGCGACACTTTTGTACAGTGTGTTTCTGAAAAAGAGAGAAAAGGGCAAAATGCCTGCCGAACAAAAAACAGAAGAGATTGTAAAGGCATGTCTGGGCAGTAATGACATCATAATTGAGGATGTGTATTTTGAGGTAACCTTGATGAGAGACTTTTTTGAACGATATAAAGAAGAATCTGAGAGAAATAAAGAAGAAATTAGAAGAAATAAAGAAGATTTCAATCGGAAGCTTCTGAATTTTGTGTTGGGAGGAGAAAAAACATTAAAGGATAAATGTCTTAAACAATTAAAAACGAAGGACGGTATTCCTTATAATCTTGGGGGCAGAGCGGCCAAAAAAGGGATAAACGAAATAATGGAAGAGGAGACTGTTTCCGGAAGGCAGCCCCAGGTGATACAGGATCATGAAATAAAGAATATAGTGAACAAAGAAGATCAGCTATTAATAAAAAAGAAGCTTCGCCTTGACATTGCAGGAATGATGATGAATGCCACACCGGATATTTTGGTGAAGTATAAACAGAAAGAAACGGACGAAAAATCATACGTAAAAGGACTAGAATGCAAATATGAGTCTAAAGAAGGAGAGTACACGGCTGCGGGGGTAACCTGTAAGATGCAGTATTTTATACAAGATTGTATCATGAGCTTTTTGTTTGGGCAGGCGGAGAAGGGGGTTCATTATCCGAAGCAGCCGGAAGGAGGGGCATGGGCAAAAAAGAAGGGGAAGGAAAGGAATGAATATGAAGAGAGAAAAAATAGGGTGTGGGACGAAATTTTTGTAAGCGTGTTCAAAGGTATATTAGAACAGGAAAACGAGCCGGGGAATCATATCAATGGGGGTGTTGAAGTGATTCGGTTTGCAGGGGCGGATAAAAAGGTGAAGAAAAATAAGGTTAAATTGGATACTGAAATTAAGATTAAAGATTTATTGGATGCTGCTTATAGAAAGTAGGTTTTTGCCAGGAGGAGACAGAAATGCGCTATCTGATTTCAGATATACATGGATGCTATGAGGGATACAAAAAGCTGCTTGATCAGATCCACTTTTCTGGATCGTGGTGAAATTTGATGAGGCCCATGAGAAAGTTGTCTCTGCAAAGGCGACAGAGTATAAGTCGGAATGGCCGGTCAGAGCCGCTTCCCGGGAAAGGGATACGCCGATTATAAAAAGAGGGCATCAAGCCCTCTTTTTATACAGGTGTTCTATCCATTGGATACACTGGTACAGACCCATTGCGATTGCGCACAGGATGATGATGGAGGTGATAACCATGTTGAGCTGGAACACCTGCGACCCATAGATAATCAGATACCCCAGCCCCCGTCTTGCCGCCAGGAATTCTCCGATAATGACGCCTACCAGAGCCAGGCCGATATTGACCTTCATATTGCTGAGCACGGCGGGAATGGAGGAGGGAAGCACGACCTTATGGAAAGCGTCACAGCGGTTCCCGCCAAGGGTATAGATGAGCTTGAGCTTTTCGGAATCCACCTGTTTAAAGCTGGTGTAAAGGCTGATCACAGAACCGAAAATTGCCACGGAAATACCGGCAACGATGATCGTATTCATTCCCGTACCAAGCCAGACAATGAAAAGAGGGGCGAGGGCGGATTTGGGCAGGCTGTTTAAAACCACCAGATAAGGCTCTGAAATTTCCGACAGGGTTCTGGAATACCACAAAACCGTGGCGGCCAGGACGGAGATTAAGGTGATCAGCACAAAGCTCAGCAGAGTTTCAAGCAGGGTGATTCCCGTATGTGTAAAGAAGGTTCCGTCCCTGAGCATACTGACAAAGAAGGAAACCACCATGCTGGGGCTGCTGAAAAAGAAGGTGTCAATCCATCCGAGCCTGCCGGAGCACTCCCACAGGGAGAGAAAGAGTACCAATACAAGAATGCGAAGCAAGGTAATCATGTGATGATGCCTGTGGTGTTTCTTAATATAAAGCTGCTGGGCTGTCAAGCCTTCTTTGGAACTGAAATTGTCTCTTGGTCTATCCGCTATATTCATCAGAAATCTCCTTCCAAAGTAAAGTGAATAAATCCTGAAATTCCGGGGCGTTTCTTGCCGCAAGGGGGGTATTTTCCGGCAGGGTAAGATGAATCGGAATATTGTTTTTGATAGTGGCCGGGCGCCTGGTGAGCACAAGGATTCTGTCAGCCAAAGAGATGGCTTCCGACAAATCATGGGTGATCAGGATAGCGGTAATACCGCTGGCGCGGATGATATTTCCAATGTCGGCGGAAACCATCAGCCGTGTCTGGTAATCCAGGGCGCTGAATGGTTCATCCAAAAGAAGAAGCCCCGGCTCCATCACCATGGTTCTAATCAGGGCGGCGCGCTGCTTCATACCGCCGGAGAGCTCTCCCGGTTTTTTGTCCTTAAACTTGTAAAGCCCATAGTCCTTAAGGAGCTTTTCCGCAAGGGCTTCTTTTTCCGGGGATAAGGATTTGTTGATTTCCGGGCCAAGGAGTACGTTCTTCCAGATGGTGCGCCATTCCAGGAGATGATCCTGCTGGAGCATGTAGCCGATACGGATTTTCTCCTGCTCTTCCTCGTTTAACAGGATTTCACCGGACTGGGGACGAAGGAGCCCTGCGATGATGGAGAGCAGGGTGGATTTGCCGGTGGTGCATACATGGAAATTTTTAATGATATGCTGATAATAAAAATCAGGGTAAAGAGTATGAGATACTTTCAATCCATGCCTTTTACTTTTGTAATGATTATCATAAATTTATGGATCAGACAGATGTGGCGGAGTCGCTTAAAAGTATAAGGCGGAAGAAAGGCGTAACGCAGAAGATGCTTGCGGATGAATTAGGTGTTGCTCTCGCTATATATAAGGCATATGAGCAGGGTAAAAGCAACTTGCCTTATCAGGTTTATCTAAGGCTTCAAAAAGTGTATGGGCCATTTGAGGATAACTTGTGGGAGGTGGAAGTTAATGAAAGGAAGCTGTAAGAGAGATTATACTATGATTACAACACCAACACAGATAAGGATAGAGGAGAATGCAAGGGCTGCAGAACTGCTGGAAGGTTTTGTACTTAATTTGTCCGATGCAATGAGGTACCGCAGCACGACATTATGGACGAAAAGAGGTTACAATTCAGCGCCCAGCCATAGTTGAATCTGGCGTATCCAAATAAAGCCGAT
>CAJTVL010000183.1 GCA_910579425.1 uncultured Lachnospiraceae bacterium
AAATACAGGATGCTTCCTGTTGCTATAAAGAATAATACCACAAGAAAGCCTATCAACAGGAAAGTAGAGCTGCTCAGGGAAACCACTTCATGTATTCTGTGGGAATTGCCCTGCAGGTAAGGGCTTTTATCCAAATATGCAGACAAAGCCTGAAATAGTTCCTCGTTACCTGTTATGGAGCTTCCATTTATACTTAAGACTTTTGTTTCGGGGGAAGCATTTTCAGATATCATTTTGTATAAACTGTCACTTACAATTAAAGTACCAACACTGTTCGCAAATGAAATAGGATTATCTAATGTGGTCATAGTCACAGTGACAGGCATTTCAGTATTATTTATGAGCAGTGGATAAGTGCTGCCTGTTTCGTCCTTGCCGGAAGCAGGCTGGTATCTTACAAAAATACACTCATTGTTGTTTAGTGCTGTAAATTGTGCCAAAGCCTTTTGCCGCCCCTGCGCCTTCAGAATGGCGGTATAGTCAGAATATGAGATACATTCAAAACCTGCATTCCGAAGGATTTTTTCGTTGTCAGCATCTCCCTTGGAAGTTCCGACACTGTATTCCATGGGAAGCTGCCCGGCAGTAGAAGTAACTTTATAAATATCGGTCTGCAGGAATGTAATATCATCTCCGGATGAATAGTTGTTTACGATCTCCATGATTGCGGGCAGATCGCTCTCCTTTTCAATACGGCATTCGATTTCTGACGGCGCAATGCGGGATATTGCTGCAATCGGATAATACAGGGTGAGAGCCATAACGCTTGAAACAGTCAGAGTTGCGGCTGACAGTAATGTGAGCATGATCAGCGTTTTTGAATTGGAGCGCATCCGGTATATAAAACCCGGTGAAGTAATGATTCTTGTTTCCGTATAAAATTTCTTCTTATTTTTCTTGCCAGTCTGTACCGCATAAGGGAGAAAAGATGCAATAAAAAGCACTGTCCCAAAAAGAATGAGTGTAAATGTAAGCATTCCAACAGCATAAAACCCGACTGAAAACCAGACAGATTTTTCGCCCCGTAGGATGTCAAGGGCAATACCGTATCCCAAAATGACAGATACGAACCCGATTATGGAAGGAACGGCATGGAACTTTGTCTGCTTTTCCGCACTTTTTTCAAACCGCACTAAATCCATAAGGGAAGATTTAAAAAGAAATCTGCTGTTGGACAGCGATAATATGATAATAATGGCAAAAACAAAGCATGCTGTCTTTATCATGGCATTCAGGTTAAAAAACGGTATTTCTGAATTGTTGACTGTCAAGTTCAATAATTTTGTAATGCCGAACACAATGCCTTTGTGGAACAGACCGCCCAAAAGGATTCCGATTACGAAAGCCCCGAAACAGGAGAGCAGATTTTCTGCTGTAAGCAGGGACAGTATCGTGGACTTCCGGTATCCTAATAATGCATAAATACCTAATTCCTTTGTGCGCCGGCGCAGAAAGAAACGGTTAGAATATGACATATAAAAAATAACGAATGCCATAAGGAATAGAGAAATCGTGCTGCACATGGTTTCTACCCGTCCGTCACCTGATATTTTTTCAAGCATAACTTTATTCATGGAAAATGAAGTGAATGCAAAAAAAATAGTAATCACAAAGGAAATGGATAATAAATAGAGGGCATAAAAGGAAAAATTATTTTTCAGGTTCTTAAGTGCCATAGATAAATGGTTCATGGGTACTTCCCTACCTTTCTGTGTCTAATTTTGCTATTGTCTGTGCAATGGATTCATAGAATGCACGCCTGTCAGCATTTTGTTTCAATAATTCCTGAATGATGCAGCCGTCTTTAAAAATCAGGATGCGGTCAGCAAAACTTGCAGCATAAGCATCATGTGTGACCATTAGTATCGTAGTATGGAGACTTTCATTTGATTTTTTTAGAGTGTTCAGCAAATCTGTTGCGGAACTCGAATCCAATGCCCCGGTCGGTTCGTCAGCAAATAAAATGCTTGGATGTTTCACAATGGCTCTTAGAGCAGAAGCACGCTGCCTTTGCCCGCCTGAGAGCTCACTTGGATATTTATCTAACTGAGCGTCAATACCAAAGCTTTTCGCCAGGCTCCGTATCATGTTTTCTATTTTTTGAGGCGGAAGTTTCTGTAAAGTCAGTGGAACAGCAATATTCTCAAAAATAGTAAGGCTGTCTAACAGCAGATATTCCTGGAAAATAAAACCCAGATTATCCCTGCGGAAATCCGCTGCTTTGGAATCAGTCAGATTTTTTAGATTGATACCGTTTATTGTAATGCTGCCGCTCGTTGGTGTATCAATCGTAGAAAGAACATTAAGCAATGTAGTCTTTCCTGATCCGGAAGCCCCCATAATGGCAATAAATTCCCCGTCCGTTACGCTGAACGATACTTTGTTAAGGCTTGGGTGCTGTGATTTCGCATAAATTTTTGTTACATTTTTCGCTTCCAATAATGCAGCCATTTCTTTGATTCTCCTTCGCTTTTTTGATAAGAGTATTGTAATTTGGGGGTTGTAAAAAAGAATGAGTAAATTACGCAGATTTTTGCGTGATTTACTCATTCTTAAAAAAGCTCTGATAGAAATAAAAGTATGCAGGACTATATCCGGGGCGTAAGGCTTTTGACAAAGCAGGGACAAGATGCTATTCTTTTTCTGACGAGGAAAAGCACGTACGAGTTTAGAATGTTGTTGACGTATTAAGATCAAGCGCAAATTAATATCAGCTATAGAATCTTAATTGAGACAGGATTCGATTCAATTACAGATCGGGGGTGCGGGCAGTGAACGGAAGAATTTATGAATATGAGTCCCCGCTCTATGAAGCGGGGGAGAGGGGCGGCGCATATGTCATTTTTCCCTATGATATCAGAAAAGAATTTGGACGGGGAAGGGTGAAGGTACATGCTACGTTTGACGGGGAGCCGTATGATGGCAGTGTTGTAAATATGGGGGTAAAGAACGCTGACGGGAGTGTGTGTTATATTATAGGCGTGCGCAAAGAGATCCGTTCCCGGATAGGGAAGCAGCCCGGGGACAGGGTTTTGGTGACAGTCAGGGAACGGGAATGAGGCAGGAGGAATGAAGCATGTGGACGTGTCCAAAGTGCGGGCGGATTTTTAAAAGGCAGGAACAAAGTCATTACTGCGGGAAAGCGCCGGAAACGGTGGAGGAATATATTGCGGCACAGCCGGAAGAGATACGGGAGTACCTGAAAAGAATACGGGAAGTGCTCCTTGCGGCGCTGCCGGAGGCTCAGGAGAGGATTTCATGGAGTATGCCCACCTTCTGGAGGGAGCATAATATCATTCAGTTTGCCGGGTTTAAAAAGCATGTCGGCCTGTATCCGGGGCCGGAGGCTGTGGAAGCGTTTTCCGGACGCCTGAAAGAATACAAGACCAGTAAGGGGGCTATACAGCTTCCGTACGGCAGGCCGGTTCCGGCGGAACTGATTTCCGATATTGCCAGGTGGTGTTATGAGACGGGGAATCACCCGTAGAGTCAAGAAAGACAGTACGGTGTGTTACTAAGGAGGATGCCAAGTAAACTGAGGTTTACTTGGCATTTATTATGAAAAAGTTATGAAAGATTTTATCTGTTTAAATTTGTCTTTGCACTTTTCTTATATTGAAGTATATAGGAGAGAAATATCTAAAGAATGTAATACGCATTAAGGTTTTTTTAAATATGTATGAACAAAGTATGAACGGCCCGGGGAAGGAGGACTATGAGGAGATCAAGAAGATGGTAAAAGAAGGGCCGGGAGGCGGTGCTTCTGGACGGGAGCCGCTGCGGCGGGAGAGGGCCATCCGTTATCATGGGGCAGCGAAGAGTTAAGCTTGTAAAATAGTCTGCAAAATTTGTAGTCTATCTTTTATGCAGGAATAAATTTCTATGCTATAATTCA
>CAJTVL010000184.1 GCA_910579425.1 uncultured Lachnospiraceae bacterium
GGTTGGTGTTGTGGGTGTGTTTATTCCATTTGGAAGCAGTGCTGGCGTAACCGTTCTTGTCGGTAACAATCGTATGGCTTTCCCCGGTGGTCACGGAGGTAATAGAGAACGGGATGTCAGAAAGCCGTTTCTGCTCGCCATCAGCAACCTTGACGAGTTCCAGGTCTCCGCGGATGATTTGGTTTGATATAGCAGCCTCTTCAGAAGTCAGGTCTACAATCTCGCCGTTTTTTGTAATGTCAAATTCTACAGAGAGATTACCTTCGGTCAGATAGCCTTCCGGAGCTTTGGTTTCGTCTGCCCGGTAATGTCCGAAAGGAAGCGCATCTTTCTTTGTGGAGACAGAGCCGTTGCTGTCTGTCGTCAGGCTCATAACCACCTGATTCTTAGTATAGGTTTTGCCATCTACCACAACAGGATTTTCATTTAAGGACGTGATGGTAAATGCTGCATTTTCCAAGGTAGCACCGCCCTGGGGCTCTGACTTCTTTGTTTCAAAATCTCGTTTCTGAAGCTTCACACCGCCCCGGCAGATCTGCTCTTCCACAGAAGATGCGTTATAGCAGGACACGGTCTCCGCTTTGCCGCCTGCTGTGATCTTCTGTACAAATACGGTATCATTGGCAAGATATCCGGTCGGAGCCTTTGTCTCCTGTACCGTTACGGTGCCAAGGGGAAGACAGGGAGTTTTCCCGTCCTTCTGGGTATAGAACTCATCCCCGGATACCAGATAATTTTTGGAAAACTTTATTTTCCCTTCGGAGTCCGTTTTAAAGATCCAGGTACGTGCAGGCTTTGCACCGCCAGCAGCCGGGTCTTTATCAGATTGCTCGGTATAAAATTTCACTGTGAACTGAGCCTCCGCTAAAGAAGCCCTACCCTGCGGCTGTGCCGCCTTCATTTCTTTGTCAAGCTTCTGGAGCAGCAGATCCATCGGATCGTTCTGAGGCACTTCCGTTACATTCAGGGAAGCCGTCTTTTCCGGCTCTACTGTTACATTATGGGCAGTGACATCAACGATGTAGCCCTTGGAAGCCTTCAGCTCCTTGACCATATAGCTTCCAGATTCCAATTCGCCGGATTTAGCGTAGCCATTTTGGTCAGTCGTCAGCTTGGAAACAAGCGTTTCTCCTTTATAAATCCCGTATTCCGCACCCTTTAAGGAATAATTTCCATTCCCGTTAGAGACGGCAGTATTTGCGGAAGCCTTGTGAAGCTCAATGTAGCCGTAGGGAACCTGATACCAGCTTCCAACTAAAGTCTGGTTATTATTGCCCGGAACGATGAATGCCTTGAAGGTTGCCGGAGGATCAGGAAGCCCCTTGATGGCATTTGCTATTTCTACAGATTTATCAATATAATTCTGTGGTGCACCATGAAAGGCGCCGCTGTCTGAAGCATAGCCTGCATAAATGTAGGCAACGACCAGATGCCCGATGACATAAGAATTATCATCGGACCAGCCGCCGAGATACTGGTTTTTGATATGTTTGTCATACCCATACCCGCCGTTCAGGTAATATAATGCTTTCCGGATGGGGGAGTCATTGCCAAGAAAGGTGTAGGCATAGGTTCCGGATGAGGGCGTAGGCTGTAACGGTTCTACACAGTATGCAGTATTACTGCCGTCAAAGGTCATTCTGGAAGTAGAATAGCTTCCGTAATTAATCTGGGATCCAGCTTGGTACTGGATGGTGCCGTCTGCGGCATGGACAGGGACGCTGCCGGAGAGGCAGGTGCCTGCGGTAACAAGGACTGCCAGCAGAAATGCAGACAGCCGCTTTGTAAGGTGTTTTGCTTTTTGTAACATAGATTTCCTCCTTGAAAATAAAATTTGCCATCTCTACAGAATCCACAGCTGGCAGATTTCCTTCGTAAGATGGCAAAGAAAAAAGCAGCCATATCAGCTGCTTCATCTGCGGATTATTTAATTGTATTGGGCGGATGCTAGTTCTTTTAGAATTACTCTAACATCAGAAACATACCGCTTTCATAACTGCTCAGTACAGTACCTTCACAGTTACATGCGAATGGTTTGGCGGGCCGCGGTTCCTCCGCAGCCATAAGCCCTGCATATTAAAAAATATATTTGTACTGAGACCTGTCTGCATAGGCTTACCCTGCTTTCTGTTTTTGGCGTGCCAGAATCTCTAAAAGTTCCTGGCGGTCGGTGGTGATCAGTTCCTTCTCCAGTGCAGAGGCTTTAAACTCTACGGTGATGTTATTATTGTTTGTTGAGATTAAGCCATTCCCCCTTTGAAAATGTGTGATGTTCATAACCTCAGTTTCTGATAAGTGAAGGATATGCTTCACCCTTTGGGCCTCCTCGTCCTCCATGTTCAGGATGATCTTGGTCTTGCAGTTATTGATGATCCCTTTTCCATATTTGCCGTCATCTAAAGCAAAGAAGTCATTTAAGTCCTGGGTGGCGAAGATCCCGGCTCCTGAGTAGGCGCGGATGATCTTGGCAATCTCCAGCACAAATTCCGCCGCCAGACGGTTGCTGGACGCTCCGATTAACTGCCATACCTCATCCACGAAGATTGCTTTTTCTTCCGTCCGGTTTTCCTTCGCCTTGTCCCAAACATAATCCAGCGCCACGAACATGCCGACCGTTAAGAGGTCGCTGGAACCGGTCAGCTCCGAGATATCCAGTACCGTATATTTATTGGTCAGGTCTACGTTGGTCTGCTGGTTGAAAGAGGAAGCAGAACCATGCACCAGGCGGTTCAGGATGTGTGCCAGCCGTTTCGTATCCCGGCTTTCCATCAGGATATCATAGACATCCTCCAGGATTGGCATAGCTTTGTATTGGTCAGGATGTTCCGGATCGAGCAGGGATTCATTCTTATGCGTGATCCCTTTTCTGGCATAGGTTTTGATCAGAGCTTCATCTAAAAGCTGTTTCTCCTCATGGTTCATATCTGGGATCAACAGGCTGAAAAAGATATGTAGCTTCTGGATCTTGGAAGCAAGAGCCGAAGCATCCAGCATCGGACCGTCCAGCAGTTCATTAACGGAATTATCGACCTTCCGGATCTCCATGATGTTGATACAGCTCCGGCTGGCCGGAGAAATCTGGATAAATTCCCCGCCCACATTCTTGCAGGCACGGTAGAACTCATGCCCTTTTAAAGGCGCGATGATGAATACCTGAATGCTCTTCCTTCGCATCCGAAGAGCCATAGTCTGCATGGTAAAGGTCTTTCCGGCTCCGGAACATCCCAGGATGCAGATATTGGAGTTCTTATACTGCTTGGAATCGAAGATATCCGCAATGACCAGCGAATTATTATGCTTATTGACTCCGAACAGGATGCCGTTATCGTCGCAGATACTATAGCTGGTAAATGGATAACAGCTTGCAGCTCCGGTGGTCAGCACATTCCGTTTGGACAGCTCATAGAGCTTTTTATCTAAGGAAGCCAGTGGCAGGGAAGAAAGAAAGCCTTGCTCTTGCAGAAAATAGCAGGAACGTAAGTCCATATCCTGAGAGATCAATAATTTCTTCATCTCTTGAATCCGCCACTGCAGTTCCTCCAGATCTGACGCCGTAATGGTAATGAGCAGGTTCATATAATAGAAATCCTCATTATTGGCGAGCCCGGCCTTTAAGAAATATCCGGAACGGATCGCGGAGTCCAGGTCGTCAAAGTCAGAGTTGGTATCCGAGGCATCCTTGATCTTGGAGCGGTTGATACGGATCTGCTGTCCCAGACGCTGCTGGATCTTATCCTTCGGCTGCTTATGCAGGTAGAAGTCAATATCAATCCCTTCCCCCGCGTTGATGAGGAGGGAGAGCCAGCCGG
>CAJTVL010000185.1 GCA_910579425.1 uncultured Lachnospiraceae bacterium
GGTCAGGCATCAGCAAACGGTACGAATAACGGAAATGCAGTAATGGGCGGGGCAGTTTCTCCCATTGTTTCTAATCCTGCAGATATGGAAGCAGCGATGCAGAATGCAGGGGATGTGCAGGAAGAAGCTGTATCAGAGAATGCCACAGACCCACCGGACAATGACTTGATTGATTTTGATGCATTTTAATATAGTTGCAGAGTAGGGCTATGGTAATCAGGTTTACTGTAGCCTTATTTTTGTGGATTTTTTCACATCAGAGCATAAATGCATCCATATTTTCATAAAAGACCGACAAAGGGTAGCCGAAAGGCTACAAAATAAGGACAAAGGGCAGCCATATAAGGCTGCATAATAAAGGGCGGGCATTTAAGCCCGCAAAATAAGGGCAAAGAGCAGTCGGAAGGCTGCAAATAAAGGCGTAAATGTAGCCGTCTGTTTTGAAGCTGGAATACCAGTTTTCTGGCAGGCGGTTTTTTGATGTCTGTAAAGCATCTGCTCTACGAACTGCTTTGGAGTGGTTCGAGGAGTGTCAGGAACTAATTTCCGGGGAGGGCGTAAGCCCTTCCCTAAGCCCTCGGCGTTTGAGAGCGAAATACACCCTACGCACAAAACTTCGTTTTGTACTCCGGGGATTTCGCCCTTGCAGGGGGCAAATTTGCGCCTGCGCAAATTTACAGTCCGAAAGAGCCGGACTGTATTTATCCATACCGCCCAGAGGACGGGCGCATGAATGGCGATGCTGCTTACGGCTACATTTCAGGGCAGATGTGCAGCATCGTCATAGGGACTTCATAAAACGAAGCCCCTATGCGGCTGTCAGAAAGCGACAGCCGTAAACTGCCCGTATCCGGATATCGGTTCGCAGACAGACGTCTGATAATGACTGCTCACAAAAATCTGCGGCGGCAGAGTATCTGCCAAAAGAAAGGAAAATCGCATATGAGGAGAAATTCATTTATAGAAATGGCAAAACTGCATGACTTATCGGGGCGCATCACTTATATTTCAAGCCACGCCAAACAGGAGCATCTGTATGAAGTCTATGCAACGGAGCCGGACAGGGCATTCTGGCGGGAACTTGCCAAGTGTAATCAGGAAGAATTTGAAAAAAGCGGGACGAATGGAAAGTGCATCGAAGCAAGGGAGCTGATGATCGCCCTGCCGGAAAGTTTCATCAACCATGACCATGATGAGCTGCTGAAAAGGATGGTTGACGGATTTAAGGATAGGTACGGCGTGGAGTGTTTTGCTGCACTTCATCATAACAAACGGAAAACAAACCTGCATATCCATATGATATTTGCGGAGAGGAAACGGTTAGAACAGCCGACAGAAAAGACCGCCACAAGAAATATGTTCTACGATGAGCAGGGGCATCATGTGCGGACAAAGAAAGAGATTCTTGATGATGGTGGAAATATACGAAAGGGCTGTAAGATCATCAAAAAAGGCGAGGTATATGAGCGCAAGATTTTTACCACAAAAGACGGGCGATTTAAGCAGGAATCTTTTTTGGATGTGGCAAAAGTATTTTATACGGATTTAATCAATCAGATGGTGCTTTACGATAAAGACAGGCTCAGCATATTTGATAAAAACGGCCCGTATCTTGCAACCAGAAAAGTTGGCAAAAATAATCCGAAAGCGGAGAAGATAAAAGCAGACAATGAGATCCGGATGGAATGGAACAGGGCGGTTGACCGTGCTATTGTAAGTGGTGTATCTGAGACGGAGGTTGTGGAACTTAAAAAGATGGAAATTACGAACAAGGTAAAAGAATCCGTGAAGCAGAATGGCAGTAAGTCGGAACTGTTTGGAGATATCGTCAGGGCAGCGATTGCACTGTTAGAGCGTCTGATTGTAAAAGTCATGCAGAAGGTAATGAATGCTGCGGAAAAAATCGTTGGCAAAGCTGTTGATGCCGAAAAGGAAACACTGGAAAAAACGGAAAGCGATATCCATGTAAAAGACGAGCAGTCAGACCAGCCGGAGCCGGAATGGAAGAAGATACCACTTCCTGTAAATCTGCACCGGAAAGAGGTGGCAACAGAAAGACCATCGCAGCCAAAGCCTTCCGCGCTTGCAGGTAAATATCCCCGCCTGAAAGAGATTGACAGCAGACTCAAAGACCAGAACGAGGCAATTTTTGAGCGTGAGAAAAAGCGGGATAAGCTGAAAAAGGAATTATCCGAATGCACGGGCATTTTTAAGGGTAGCAGACGAAAAGAATTACAGCAGGAACTCAACGAGATTGACATTCAAATTTCAAGTATGAAAAAGCGGCTTTCATCTATCGTGAAAGAATATAAATTTGACTCTGTGCAGGCGTTTTATAAGGAATTCGATGCAGCCAAGAGAGAATATCTGGATTATAAGGCAGCTCGTACAGAGTGGGAGAAAACCTATGGAGGCAAAGCGACGAATCCAAAGAGTATTAGAGAACAGCTCAGACAGAAAGAGCAGAGGGTAAAACAAAGAGAAGCGGGCAGGGTGCATCAGACAAGGAAGAAAGATAAAGGGGCGAGGTAGAAAAGGGCAGACAGATGATATCCCGCATCTGTCCAGTAACTTCTGTATTTATGAGAGTATGAGCTTTGTGTGGAATTATGTTTGGCATTGAGAGACTATGAAAATAGAATATAACAAAAATAGGCTTTTCTCCCATGTATAGTGTGGTATGAAAAGCCTTTTTTCTTGCCGTGAATCAGGAGAAAACTGTCAACGTAAGGTTTCGTATATGTTTTAAAAAATGCATACAAAATTTGTGCAGTTATGATATAATTCCAATATTACGTTAATTGTATTTGTTGAGTTTCATTTAAGCTATAAGATATAGACTTTTGCAAATTATGGGAGGAAATCAAATGGCAACGTTTTTTCCGAATGTATTGGATAAATTTTTATCATCTGCTTTTTTAGAGGGAGTACGCAAAAAATACCATTATGAAGAAACACAAGCATCGGAATTTCAAGCAGTAGCGGAGGAAATGCTACCGCTAATGCGAGAAGAAGCCTTTTGGGAGAGAAGAGTATCTCTTGGGAAAAATAAACATCAAAGTGAAGAGTGTAACATGATACATGAACAAGTTGTTATGTCTTTGGGTAATGGTGTAGATCGTTTACAGGAAAAATATAGTGAAAGAGGGCTGTTGTCACAAAGCTATATGATCGAGGTAATGGCAAGTGAACTTTTATTGCAGGGATATGTTGCTTATAATTATTATATCAAAGAAAACACGGACTGGCATGTTGCCAGATATCATTTTCTTGGAAGTGAGGAAAATTACCCTTTAGAGATGATGCCGGATCTGTTAAGAGAACTGACTCCGCTGATTACCTGTAATTCTGCTTTTTGTATGTTGCCCAAAAAGAGTGTTGCATTTATTGCAGAACTGACACAGGATGATAAAGTTCAGTGTAGAGGTATTTGCGTTGGATGTAATAATCTTAATTGTTCAAATAGAATGGAAGATGGTGGGTTGATTCAAAAACGGTTGTCAGTGATGACCGATTTGCCGCTGACCTACGGATATAGACGGATTTTTGGATTGATCTAATATTTTATTGATTACAAATCATTTCTTTTACAAATATTGACATTAAAACAAAATGTGTTATACTTTCTACAATTGAATAAATAGCATACAGGTGTCAAAGCAATGCGTGAAATAGGCATTGGTTTTGGTGAAAAGGGAAACAGGTGCAAATCCTGTACGAACTCGTCACC
>CAJTVL010000186.1 GCA_910579425.1 uncultured Lachnospiraceae bacterium
TCTGAAAGCGATGCAGCAGCTATTGGATTATGCAGTCAGTAATGGGCGTGTTGTGCCTCTTACGAAAGAAGTATTGCGCCTTCCGGGCAGGGGAACGCTGTCGGGCGGCCTTGATATAAAAGCATAGCAGGAAATAAATTCTACGGCTTCATATCTCCCGATTAAGCCACAAAGGGCTGGCATCCCCGGCGTTCCGGGAAGCAAAGAAGGAGATTGAACATGGATATAGAGGGATAGCAAAAAGCCATCAATGCGGGAATTCAAAAGGCAGGACTGTCTGATTCCCTCCGGGAGCAGGAGCAGCTCTGAACGACAAAGGAACTGACATAACAAAATAATGGAGGAAATTAAGAAAATGAATGTAAAAGGAATAGGGGCAGGATACCTGACAGCAGGGTATGAGACAAGAAGGACGGAAAGGAATGTAGCGGGAAAGAACTTTGCAGAGCAGGCGTCACAGGCAACAGCCACCCTTCACGGCGCAGAGGAAGGGTCAGGGGATATTGCGATCAGCTCATGGGCGGATGTTGTGAGCGGTTCGTCCATTTCCGTCTATAAGACGCAGGACTTTGATGAGGCAAATCCCGTGTATAAGGTCAAGACGTGGGATAAGTCGGGGAATGTGACGGAGCAGATGGTGGACGTGTCCAAGGTAGACCCGGAGAACTGCGATACGGCAGAAATGTATGCTTATACTGCCCATCTGAAGGAAAGCGGGAAGGGTAGCTTTGAGGACACAGTGCTGAAAGCCGCAGTTGCAAAAGCCGTGAAGAATGCGGAGCAGAGAAGCGCGGGTTCATGGAGCTTTTCGGAAAAGACGGATTGGGTAAAAATTGTAAATGATATCATGCAGTCCGAGTACCAATATGGGGATTTGAAATGCTGCATGGAGTGGAAGAAGTTCTTGGGATTTTTGGAGAAATAAGGGAAACGGCATTTATCCTATATGCAGCAGTTTATCTTGCCTTGGGGATAGTGGCTATGCTGATCTTTCCATGCTGATCAGAAAAAAACACAGAAGAGAGGGGCGATTGAAATGGATATAACAGGAATAGCAAAAAGCCATCAGGCAAATAGCAGCGCAACAGGAAAGGCGTCGTCTGGGAAAGAATGGAAGCTGTCCGATTCCCTCCGGGAGAAGATAACGGAATACGCCAGAGAAGATGCGGCGCAGAACGTCTATATGGGGAATAAGTTCCTTGCCCTGCGCAAAAGCGAGGTCGCCAAAGTCGCGCCGGACAGGGCGGCGCTGATGGGGAAGGTCAGTCAGGAAATGGCGGACATGAAAACGATACGGGAGGCTGACAGGCGGTGGCTGTGCCTCCTGTTCGGGGAGCCGTATGAAGCTAAGTTCCAGTCCGAGGGGACGGGCTCCGCCGTCCATGTGTATGACGGGAACGGTGATGAGGTACTGACCTACACGGCGGGCGTGGGCTGGCATGAGAAGGAGTCGAAGGCGGAGACGCAGGTACACGGGGCTTTGAAGGCGGCCTACTATGATGCGTTCCGGGCGGCAAGGCAGGATACTGTGGAAATGCAGGGCAGCTTTGACGCGAGGGCGTGAGAAGAATACATAAATACGAGTGAGAAATAGAAGCAGTGCGGCATGAAGGGAGAGGCGTTTATTGGGAGATAGTGCCATGATATCCAAATGACAGCTTTGAATAATCTTTCTTCAATCGCAGTGCAGGGATTGACGCCCCAAAACGGAGATTATTGAATGCAAAGCAGTAATGCAAATTTTAGTTTACGGAGGGATAAGAAATGATTATTATGAGTGAATACCCTGTTTGTGAGTATGATACAAGCAGAAATCCTATTATTAAACCTACAGATTTTTTAGAAAAAACGCTGCCCTCTAAATGTGTCATCACATTTTTCAGGAAAGAACTTAATCAGTTTGTTGTGGATAAAAATCTTCCTGTAATTGGGCATCTTCATTCCGAGATTTTAGACATTCCTATTTATGAGTACAACATATCAAAAGAAAAAATCTGCATTACAATGCCATTTTCTACGGCTCCTGGTGCGGCAGGGACAATCGAAGAATTACACGCTATGGGGTGTAATAAATTTATTATATGCGGCGGTGCAGGTTCCGTTAAGAAGGATTCTAAAGTAGGAGAAATTATTGTTCCTGTTGCTGCTGTCAGGGATGAGGGAACATCTTATCATTACATAGAACCTTCACGAGAAGTGGAATGCCACAAAGCAACCGCAGATTTTATTATTTCTGGTTTAGAAAGATTAGGGATACCGTATACGGTCGGAAAAACATGGACAACAGATGCCATGTATCGAGAAACCCCCGAAATGATTGAGTTACGGAGAAAAGAGGGTTGCATAACAGTTGAAATGGAAACGGCAGCATTTTTTGCTGTGTCTAAGTATTATGATATTCCTTTGGCTCAGTTGCTTTATGCAGGTGATGATGTAAGCGGTGAAAAATGGGACAATAGAAATTGGGATAAGCAAAAAAATGTACGTGCAAATATGATTTTTACGGCTATTAAACTAATGGAAGAATTATAAGGTTAATAAAACAGATGTGCTTGGAATGATCAGATTTTTCTTATTAGGGAATTTTAATCCGCAAGCTGCCCGGTTATCAGATATTTTATACATTAAAGAATGCTAAAGTAAACAACTTTTTTATATATGAACCACACAAAGAAAATGAAGGGTATGGGGGCAGCTCTGAAAAGTGGATTAAAGATAATTGGAGGGATTATGAATAATACTGTTTTGGATTTTGAATGTGTCGGTATGGATAATGGCGGGAAATTCCCAATCGAATATACCGGGCGGGGGCAGGACATATCGCCGGAATTTATAATTAAGAACCTATCATCGAATGCGAAAACCCTCGCTGTTACATTGGAAGATTTATCGCATCCAATTAAGGACTTTACGCATTGGATTATTTGGAACATTCCTGCCGCTGACAGAATAAAGGAAAATATTCCTGTTGGCAAATCTATACCAATGTTTGGGAATGCCCGCCAGGGGGTAGGATACGGATTGCACCGTTATGCGGGGCCGAAGCCGCCGAAAGGGAAAAAGCATACTTACCGTTTTACAGTCTATTCCTTGGATTGTGAAATAAATATGAGTGCCAACTCTATGAAAAGAAATTTTTTGAAAAAGGCTGAAAGGCATATCATTCAAAAAGGTAGTATTGTTGGTGAGTTTGAATAAAGAATCCGGCATTTCAAATGAAGTGTGAATAGACAAAAGCTACGGAGATACAGGGCAGGCTTCCTCTGTTTCCGGCAGAACAGTGAGAGGAGGTGAAGGCTGGTATGGAATTTGGTCGGGGAACATAAGAGGATAGTTTTGTATAAAGTAATGAACTGCTCGGACTTATTACGAGGGAGCAGGAGCGGCTCTGAACGACAGAAGGGCTGACAAACAAAATAATGGAGGAGATTAAGAAAATGAATGTAAATGGAATAGGAGCAGGATACCCGGCAGCAGGGTATGGTACGAGTAGGGCAAGAAGGAATTACGCTGACCAGATGGGCAATGTGGTTCCGGCAACACAGTCATCCGGCGGCACATTTGAGCTGCATATTTCAAATGATAAGGACGGAAAGGCAATCGGCTCAATGTGCGGGGCGGATTATTCCCTTACGGTCTACCAGCCGAA
>CAJTVL010000187.1 GCA_910579425.1 uncultured Lachnospiraceae bacterium
AGAGCAATTGATTTTTATAATTCTTTAGCATATATCAGTATGCGAAGTATGAGAACGGTATCTAATGTGAAAAGTTTTTTGCGTGACAGGGATTGGATAAAAGAAAGAGTGCCGGAGTTTCGATTGCAGAATATAAAGGAGATGTTGTATACTTGGGCAAAGGGTTATCATAAGAAGGACAACCGCTTTTTTGAATTCTATTCGATCGAAGCAATTTCAGAATTGGAACAGGAAATTTCTGGGTGAATTATCAGACAACCTTAGAATTATTGGCGGCTGGGTTCCGGCTCTCTTTTATCCGGACAGTGAGCATATCGGCAAAAAGGTTCATTATCTCGTTAAAAAGATAGAAAATAAAAGGATAGAAAAGAGTAGTATGCAGCGGAAAGCAAAAGATTCGGAGGGAAGCTTATGAAAAAAGAAATGAGCCAGGACAGGGTAAAAGGCTTTTTGGATGTAAAGGGGCAGAAGATTGTAAACGGCGACGGGGAGGAAATTCTTCTGACAGGCTGGGGACTTGGCAACTGGCTGCTCTGCGAGGGCTATATGTGGCTCTCCAAGGGGAGTGAGAATTTTGACAGGCCAAGGCGCATAGAAGCCGTGATTGAAGAGTTTGCAGGGAAAGAGTTTGCGGAGGCTTTCTGGGAGAAATTCCGAAGTACCTATATAACGGAGGAGGATATCCGCTATCTGGCCGAGCTGGGATATAATTCCGTAAGGATTCCCCTAAACAGCAGGCTGTTTCTCTCGGAGGAGGCAGAGGAAATCCAATTTCTTGAGGAGGGCTTTGGGCTGGTGGATGACTGTATTGCCTGGTGCAAAAAGTATGGCCTGTATGTTTTCCTGGATTTACATGGGGCGCCGGGAGGGCAGACGGGAGCCAATATTGACGACAGCAGGGATGATTTGCCAAGGCTGTTCATGGAACAGAAATATTTTGACAGGGGCATTGCACTTTGGGAGGAAATTGCCAGGCGCTATAAAGACGAATGGATCGTAGGCGGGTATGACCTTTTGAATGAGCCAATTCGCCCGAAGCGCTTTGACACGGATACGGATGTGGACGATCTGCTTCCGCGCCTGGAGGAATTTTATGAAAAGGCAATCGAGGCTGTCAGGAAGATAGATAAACGGCACTTATTTACGCTGGAAGGGCATCACTGGGCGTCGGATGCCAGTATTTTTCACAAAAAATACGATGAAAAGATGGTGATTCATTTCCACCGGTACGGATGCCAGCCGGATATTTCCTGCTATCAGGAATTTATGGAAATTTCCCAAAAGCTTGACTGCCCACTGTGGCTGGGGGAGACAGGAGAGAACGTGACGGAGTGGTTTACGGCCATGTACCCGCTGGCGGCGGAGCTTTCCATAGGATATAATCTCTGGCCTTTCAAAAAAATGGAAACTGCAAATTCACCGTGCAGCATAAAAAAGCCCGAGGGCTGGGAACTGCTTATAGATTACGCAAACGGCGGAGAGCATCCGGGATACGGGAAGGCCAGGGAAATTTTGGAGGAATATTTAGAGAACATAAAGCTTGCCAACTGTGAGCGCCGCCCAGAGGTGACCAAAGCCGCTTTCCGTCAGCCGGGGTGTGTGATACGGGGAACGGATTTTGACCAGTTTCCGGGGAAAGGGATTTCCTGCTCCGGCATTTTCCCGGAAGAAAACAGCTATGGCTACCGGACAGAGATGGGTATGGAGATCAAAAACAGATTTCCGGATTATAAACAGGAATCCGGGTTTGACAGTGGCTGGAAACGTTTTGTGCTTGTCCTTGGGGAGAAGGAATTTGCCTGCTACAGTCTGTTCGATGTGGAGCAGGGGAGTAAAATGCGGATGCATTTATTTGCGGACGAGGATGCGGAGACGGTGGTTTGGGCCGGAGAAAAGCTCCTTGGGAAATTCGTGCTCACGGCGGGCAGTGACAGACAGGAGATTGGGCCCGTGGCTTTGCCAAAAGGGGAAAGGGTCGTGATACGGATTGAGGTCATTCGCGGCAGGATAGAACTGGAAGAAATCCTGACGGAATCATGAAAAAGGGATTGCTTGAGCGGGGAAACGGAGGAGTATTTTGCGCAGCTTTGCAAGAGAAGCTTGGGGAAGTTTTTCCGTAATAAAGCGGAATATGAGAAAATGATCGAAAGAGGGGCGCAGCATGATACCACCGCCTCGGGCGAGGAGTTTACGAAGCGGCGGATGGAAGCCTATATTCAGAGAAACTGCAAGGCTGCCAAGGATTTATTTTATGAGGACAATCAGATTTACGCGGTGCTTATGAGCGCCAGAGACTCTACCGCCGTGCTTGTGCGGGATGGCTTCGAGGAAAAAACCATACTTTCCAAATGGAAGGAAATGAATCGGGAAGAACCGGCAAATGTGAGCTTTGCAGGAACATTTTATGTGGATACGCGAGATGGGAAAAGCTCTCCACGGATGTGTATCTGCCAGAGGAGGGCGGAATGACCGATAAAAAGATTCCGGCCGTGCTGGTAAGAACACCCTACGGAAAGAAAAAGGGGGTGGAGATTTATTACCGTTTTGTGCAGAGGGCGGCGGCAGCCAGCGGAAATCCGCATTTGAAGGCGATGCTGAGCAGCGTGTGTGCGGGAAGCGCCTTTGGGGATCTGCCAAGAAGAGGGGGATGCTTTACTTCCGGAATACTTGCCTGGGCTTTTGCCATGGCCGAACAGAAGATTGACCGGGACAAAATGGTAAGGGGCGACTGGGATGCGGTGCTGGACATGCGCCCTCTGGAGGAAATCCCGCAAAAGGCCGATAAAAGAAAATTAACAGAAAAAGAATTGAGCGGTAAGTTTGACTATGGAGATTGGGGGATATGGATATAACTTCTAATTTGTGCCACAGCCCTGGCAGGCTATCGCGCAGCGATTTTGTTCAATTAAAAGTTGTAAAGGAGACAAAACTATATGGCAAAACAGTTAAAGAAAAGACCAATTGAAAAAGAACTGAAAATTTTAGCCGACTTTGAACTATACGGTGTGTTAATGTTTGCAGGAATGTATTTTGCAGTAAAGTTTATTATCGATATGGACTTTGGAAAGAACGTGTTCAAATTAAATTGGATTTCGTTTTATCCATTGTTGGTATTTTCTATCATAGTAATAGAGGGCAGTTTCTATTGGCGCAATAAGCTGAGAATGGTAAGAAGAAAAAAGGCGTTAAGTAATTTTGAAATTGGCAGGATTTACAATAAATTAAGATGGATAAATGTAATTTTATTAACAGCCTATCTACTGATTATTATTATGGCATTTCTTGAAAAAGAAGGTCTATCCGGAATAATTGTTGGAATTTTACTGTATTTTATGGCCTTAATAGAACAAATAAATTATTTTCATATCAGGCTTTCTTATGAGACGGTAAATGGTGGTCTTTTAGTTATTGAGCCTTTAAAAAAACTTTTTACTGGAACTGGAAAACGTTCACAATTGCGGAAGGATATTGATACTTATTTAAAAGGTTAACTTCCAGTTGTGCGGGCAAAAGAAATTGATGGAGGTATAGTATGAAGATATCTGATAGAGATATAGATAACGGAAAACCTTTTGATTGGGGGAAAACCTCTTTAG
>CAJTVL010000188.1 GCA_910579425.1 uncultured Lachnospiraceae bacterium
GCTGCTCCTCGCTGTCGGTGGAGACCCGGCAGTAAGCGGCCACCCGCAGCTTCCTGCCGGAGGGGCCTCCGGTTGGCGTTTTCTCCTTGGTGGCGGGGATGAGACGTATTCGCTTTTCTCGTACAGCTTGTATACCATCGTCCGGTTCTATGGAATTGATCCCAGGGTGTTCTTCTACCACGAGAGGGAACTGGATGATCCTGCCCGGTCAGAATTTCATGCTCTGGTTGATACCTGTACCGAGGAGGAGGCTCTTACCCTGACTCCCATCGTCAGGGCAATCCTTGAGGCACTTCGCAGGAAGGGCTCAATCACCCTGGAGGATAATACATAAAAAAGCGGCAGCTTCCCAGATTCGGGGAGCTGCCGCTTCGTCAGACGTTTTGATCGCTGCTCACGACCATTTTTAGCTGGACCACATTGATGCGGGTTTCCTTTTTGCATTTCCTGCAATAGAGCGGGAAATTGACCAGCACGGTGTCTGGGTATACCCTGGCCTGTGTCCTGCCGCCGCAAATCGGACAGGGAATCCAGTGCAGCCCGTTTTTCCTGTCCCTCATTAGAACTCTCCTTACTTTGGCGGTTACGGCTCTGCGTCTGGCATCCGGCTCTCAAATAACCGCCCAGATTTTATTGTGTTGCTGTTATCTTATTGGAGTAAACTTTCCATTTTTGCCACTTGCCGCTGAATCATTTGTCGCTCATTGTCCTCTAAGGATCTGTTGCACAGAGTAACTTTGTATTCCAGATAGCAGGCAAGATCATCCAGCAGAAGGTCTCGCATCTGCTCCGGAGTGGCGCAGAGCTCCGCGCCCGCCCAATTCTGCTGGGAGGCGTCCCACTCCATGATGGTGTAGCCGCGCGGGGTCATAAGTATGGTGTATCGATCATCTTCTTTCAGGTAATCTTTTCTTGACAAACTTTCTTTTCCTACAATTTCCTTTATGATCTTCACCTATGTAAAATAAATGACATCTGCCGGATTTTTCTCCGGTACATGGGGGGAAGAATTTTTCATAACAAGATTCCATAAAAAGCTGTTATTTGACGTTGCATACTCAGATGCATTTTCAATAAAGTTCCATGTAAACCCAGTTTCGGATGCAATACGCCCTAAAATTTCTTTGTCATAATAAGGTATCCCCAACTGTTCTGCCACACTTCTCCCTATGCTGTGTCCGCCGCTACCAAACTGGCAACTTATTGTGTTCACTCTTTTTTCATGCGTTCTCATCCAATCTGGCGTTCCCCATTCCTTTTAATTCCTTTCTTGTTAAAACTGCTGCCAGGAAAAACGCCAGCACCTCTGCTACCGGTCCTGCCCATAGGATTCCGACCAATCCAAAAGCTTTCGCAAGAATCAGCATTGCAGGAATGTAAAAAATCACCTGTTTTGCAAGCGATACCACGGCGGCCTTTGCCGGATGCCCGATTGCCTGAAACAGCGTTCCGGCACAAAGCTGCATTCCCCCAAGGAAATTAGTCAGAAGATAAATGCGGAAACATTTTACTGCAAATTCTTCATACAATGCAGATTCCGTTCCAAAAATACGGATAAGCTGCAGCGGAAAAGCCATATACACAATCCATGCAACAACCATAACCGTTGTTGCAGAAATAAAGGTCAGATGGAATGTTTTCTTTACCCGGTCAAATTTTTCTGCACCATAATTAAAACCAAGGATAGGGCGGCTGGCACTGGAAATACCCATTGCTACAGAAAAGAACAGCATACTTACCTTCATGCACAGGCCAAACACAGTAATGGGGATGTCCTCGCCATAAACAGACAGTGCGCCATAACGTGTCAGCATATTATTGGATACAATGGCAATAACGGTGGATGTTGTCGTATTCAGACCGCTTGCAATGCCAAGGGATGCCAGCATTCCTGCAAAAGAAATCCGAAATCTGAAGGATGCTTTGTCCAGCTTTATATTCTTAAACCGGAATAGATAGGCAATATTTAGCGCCATATTGATAAACTGGCTGAGAACCGTTGCCAGAGCGGCTCCGGAAATTCCCATTTTAAACACAAAGATAAACAGCGGGTCAAGAAACACATTGAGGACAGAACCCATCATCATGGATACCATGGAATACTTAGGGCTTCCATCTGCCCGGACAACGCCATTGATAATGACTGCCACAATCACAAACGGAAATCCGCAGGCAATAATCCGTCCATATTCCAGCGCATAGGGCATGATATTATCCGTTGCGCCAAAAATCCTGCATAACGGATTCAGAAATACCAACACAAGGAGAGTCAGCAGGGCACTGACAACCACTCCTGAGATTATGGAATTACCGACAGCCCGGGATGCTTTTTCCGGCTCCCCTTTTCCCAGCTGCAGACTAAAATATGTTGCAAGTCCATCTCCAAAAAGGGCTGCCACTGCAATCGCAAAAGTAGAAATCGGGGCTATAATATTGGTAGCTCCATTTCCAAGCATACCTACTCCCTGTCCAATGAATATCTGGTCTACCATGTTATAAAGGGAATTGATGACCATAGAAATGATACCGGGAACTGCAAATCCTCTCAGCAGTTTACCAATCCGGTCTGTTCCCAGGGGATTGGCGGTTGTCTGTGTTTCGCTCATAATCATTCCTTCTTTCTAAATTTTTTGCACACTGCTCCAAATACCAGCAGTATGTAAACATACTTATAATTACGGAATACGGCATCTTATATATTACTGCCTGCAAATATATTTCTTTTATTTAACAGTCCTCGCCGAAAAAATATACAGCCAAAGGCAGCCGCCAATAAAATAAGTCAGCTGCGTTTTTAATTTTCCATTACCGTAACCATGCACATCCAGACCGTTGACCAGTTAAAGGCGATAAAGACCATCAAGGGGAAAATCTCGGACATTGACAAGATGAAAGTGGAGGAGCAGAAAAAGGCCGTCCGCGCCGGGTATGACATGGACATACTTCCCCCCGACCTTATCACGTTCAGCAAGGACGCGGCGGAGGCATAGCAGGCGGAAATGCGGTTACCTGTGATTTTTGGCCTTGGGGCGGTGCGCCCAGGGCGAAGCGGGAGCAGTCTTCGTCGGAGAAGCGGGAGCGGATCAGCGGCGGAGCGGCGCAGGAAAGCACAGCAGGCAAAGACAGCGTCGGAGAAATTGACATGACGCTTGTATTTGGCTGTGCCCTGAGACGCGTCCACAGCCCAGGCAGCGGCCTGGGTGAAATTAAAGATGAGGAAACTGGCGAAAACCTCCTGGAGGACAAGGTCCGGCTTCTTTGCGTGAAGATGGATGAGGCCCACGGCGTATTTCAGGCTGCGGAAGGAGGTCTCAATGCCCCAGCGTCTGGCGTAGAGGGCTTTGAGGGCGGCGAGGGAGAACCGGTCCGGGTCGAGATTGGTGATAAGGGTTTCCGTATTGCCGCTGTCGGTCTGCAAACGAACAACGCGAAAGGATATTTCGTAGAAATCCGGGCTGTTCGACTCTAAAAAGTCAAATGTCATTGTGGGCGGGATACGGTAATAGGACTTGGGGACGGCAAGCCC
>CAJTVL010000189.1 GCA_910579425.1 uncultured Lachnospiraceae bacterium
TTTGAACGTCCGGGTATGCAGGAAATGCTCTGCAGGATAAGGGACGGTGAGATCGACTGTGTCATTGTAAAGGATTTTTCAAGGTTTGCAAGGGACTACGTTGAGCTTGGCTCTTATCTTGAACAGATATTCCCATTCCTTGGAGTCCGTTTCATTTCTGTAAATGACGGTTATGACAGCAGGGACTATCAGGGGAGCATTGCCGATATTGACGTGAATTTTAAGAACCTGCTGTATGACCTGTACAGCAAGGACTTGTCAGAGAAGGTGCGCTCTTCTCTTGCCATAAGGAAGGAAAAGGGGCAGTATGTGAGCGCAAACAGCCCGTTTGGTTATGAGAAAGACCCGGAGGACAGGCATGCCCTGGTGGTTGCGGAAGATGAAGCGGAGGTTGTCAGGCGGATCTTCTCCCTTACGCTGGATGGGTGGACGTCAGTGCAGGTCGCAAAGCTTTTTAATAAGGAAGGGGTTAAGACACCGGTTGAATTTAAGATAGAAAAGGGGCGGACCAGCAGACAGCCAAAAGGGGAAAGGTTCCTGTGGAGCAGCAGTACGGTCTGCCAGATATTAAGGAATGAGATTTATGTCGGAAATATCGTGCAGAAAAAGTATGTAAAGGATTTTGTGGGCGGAAAGAACCACATAAAACCCCGTGAAGAGTGGCTGGTCTCTTACGGGCATCATGAACCTATTATAAATAAGGAAGATTTTGATAAGGTGCAGGAGAGCAGGGGGCAGAAAAGACCACCACAGCATAACCCGCCACATCTGCTTGTGGGGAAGCTGGTATGCGGCTGCTGTAAGAAAAACCTGCATTACCGCAGGGGATTAAACCCATATTTCACCTGTGGGCAGCGTTATTCCAATACAATGGAAAACTGTGTCAGCAAAGTAAACGCAATGTTTATGGAGCAGTATATCCTTTGGATGATGCAGGAGAAGCTGGAGAAGGAAGGGAATCTGTCGAAAGAGATGATAGAGAGTTATATTGAGAAGATTGAAGTTTATGACGAGCAGCATATAGAAATCCAGTGGACAAGGCGAAAAGAAAATCATTTCTAAGTTTCGCTTGGAAGAATCGCAGGGCGATTCTTCTGAGTAATGTACATTTTTTTAATAGTATTTGTATTGTCGTGGTGTTTTGCAGTAATTTTACAAGGGATATATTATTTTGAAGCAATAGCTTAACAGCAGGTGGCTTTTTAGTAGGAAAAAATGGTATAATCTTTGAAAATAGGGTAAAAAAATTGCTTGCAAGTGCTTGACATTAGAGGGGATTGATTATGAAAGCCCGGAATTCAGAGATGCACAGGGAAATACCCGGATCCAGTTTTTGTGGGACCAGACCTTGAACGCCGGACAGGTAAACGAATTGCTGCCGCAGGAGGCCGCAGAATTTGCGGAAAAAGCGGCGCCTCCCGATGGTTTTGGCATTGGGGTGGAATTTTCCAAATACCGGATTGACGCGGCGCTGAAAAGCCGATTTCCAAAGCAGATTGTACCCAGCGTTGATACCTCCGGACACGGAACGGCAGTTGCCGCCATAGCGGCGGCAGGAGGAAGGCTTTTGGAGGGACAGTACCAGGGAGTTGCGCCGGAGAGCGAGTTGCTGATTGTCAAGATGGGAACACCCATGCCGAATTCTTTTCCAAAGACCACAGAACTGATGCGGGCTATGACCTATGTCATAAAGAAAGCGGTGGAAATGGGAAAGCCTCTCGCCATTAATCTCAGCTTCGGGAACACCTATGGCTCCCACGAGGGAACTTCCCTGGTGGAGCGCTTTTTGGACAATGCTGCTGAAATCGGAAGGAATGTGGTTTGTGTGGGAAGCGGCAATGAAGGGGCCGCCGGCGGCCATGTGGCGGGAAGTTTTGGTCCAAATACCGGCGCTTTGGAGAAACGGCGGATTGAGTTTGGGGTTGGAAATTATCAGACCGCATTCAGCGTCCAGTTGTGGAAAGAATACGTGGATCTTTTGGGAATAGAGCTGGTCTCCCCCGGGGGCAGAAGCACTGTGGTGGATATGCAGATCACAGGAGGCAGAAGCGTCATCCTGGAAAAGACCCGTATTTTGATCTATGTGGGGGAGCCTTCTCCTTACAGTATTGATCAGGAGGTTTATTTTGATTTCCTGCCGGTGAACGGATATGTGGATGCGGGAGTATGGACAATCAGCTTATCTCCCATAAAAACCGTGACGGGAAATTATGATCTGTATTTACCCAGCAACGCAGTGCTCAGTGCGGCTACCCGGTTTGTCACCCCCACACCGGACAAAACGTTGACCATCCCCTCCACGGCCTCCAAGGTGATAACTGTAGGCGCTTACGACACTTCTTACGAGTCCTATGCTGATTTTTCCGGTCGGGGATACCCTCTTGTGAGCGTTTTGGGTGGAAGGCTTGCCCAGCGGGAAGTAAAACCTGACCTGGCGGCGCCGGGGGTAAATATCAGAACCATAGGCCCCAACAATTCGTTCGTGGAGGTTTCCGGAACCTCCTTCGCCACGCCCTTTGTGACGGGAAGCGCGGCGCTTATGATGGAGTGGGGGATTGTGCGGGGGGAGGATCCGTTTTTGTATGATGCTGTTATAATTGGACTAAGAGGAAAACCTGTAAAACAGGGGGTTCTGCTTAGTCCATTTTCATTTCAGCGGGTTTTCAACGCCCGGATTTTGTGTAATGTTACGAACAGGCAGAAGGACGCTTCTGCAAAATGTTCCTGATTTTAATAAGGGACAAGCCATAAAAAAGGAGGGTTGTTTAGAGATTACAATTAGCTAATTGTATCATGGTGAATGACAGAATTATATATTGTGCCCGGTAATAGCGGATAGCCGTTACCGGGCAGAGGTCAATTATGACTTGTATGGCACATGAACATAAAGATAGTTTTTAATAAATTTATATTGGTGAAGGAGAAGATTATGGAACAGGTTTACAGGATCGGCATTGACCACGGGTATGGCAACATCAAGACCGCTCACCACATTTTTGAATCCGGTGTGATCGAAAGGGAACGGGCATCAGAACTGGCAGGAATGACTGTAGAGTTTGAGGGAAAGTTTTACGAGATTGGCTCTACCCACAAAGAGTACCAGATGGATAAGGTATGGGATGAGGATTATTATATACTGACGCTGGCGGCGCTGGCAAAGGAATTGAAAGGCAGGGGATTATGCAACGCTTCTGTCATCCTTGCGGCAGGGCTCCCCATCAAGTGGCTTGGGGAGCAGGGAGAAGCTTTCCGGAAATATCTTTTGAAGAATAAGGAAGTGACATTCCGGTGCAATGATACCCGCTACCATGTGAAGATTGAGGACGTGGAAATCTACGCACAGGGCTTTGCGGCTGTTGCGGCGGATTTATCCAGCTACCGGGGATTTAACATTGTGGCGGATATCGGCAACGGCACAATGAACGTTATCTTCATC
>CAJTVL010000190.1 GCA_910579425.1 uncultured Lachnospiraceae bacterium
TAAGGCTGGAACTTCGGAAAGTCCTGCTTTGACGGCGGCGTGTAAACGCCTGTGTCCGCTTATCACTTCATATTCGGCTGCATTTTCAATCGGCCGGACTATCAGAGGGGAGATAATGCCTTGCTGCCTAATACTTTCTGTAAGATTGTCCATATCCTCATCGTCCTGCACCTTAAAGGGGTGTCCCTCAAAAGTACGGAGTTTATCTACTTGGATATTCGCCGCCTTTTTCTTCGGCGGGGTATTGGTTTTAATTTTGCTATTTGTCATCGTGCATACCTTCTTTCCTTATTTTTGGTTATAACAGCGGTTTCCGCCTGCCGTTCGGCTTCAATTACCTCTTTCAGCTTCGGTATTTTTTCAAGGACTGCTTTTGCAAGGGACAATTCCGCCCGCAGAGGTTTTATCTTGGCGGAGATTTCTCTTGCCGCTTTGTTCAATCCATCATCTTTTTTGTGGCGGTTTCGGTTGTAAATTGACTGCCGTTCTTTTTCCAATGCGCCGATTTGCTCCCGTTTTTCTCCGATAAAAGAAACAAGGTAAGCGTTAAATAAGAATGTGTAGTGAAATACCTGATATTTTCCTGTAAACTTGGGGTTAGAGTTTTTAGTATCCACTCCCAAAACTCTAAATCCAAGAAAAGGGAGCGATTCCATGGACATTTCATCACTAACTCCTGATAAGCAGGTGAAACTTCGGTACTGGCTGGATGTGATCCAGCAATGCAGAGCCTCCGGCCTGACAAATCAGGCATGGTGCGAACAGAATAACGTCTCTTTAAAAAGTTATTATTACTGGATCGCAAAAATACGCAGGTTAGCTCTTGAAGATCTTCCTAGAAAAAATAACGGCATCCATTCACAGCCTGGTCCAAATACGATCCTTTTACCGGAAACATCCTCTGAGTTTACAGAAGTATCTCTGCCTGACAGACACACTTCTCATTCTTCTCCCACAGCGGTGCTGCATATCAAAGACATAAGAATCGAAGTTTTTGAAGATACATCCTGTGAATCACTGACAATGATTCTGAAAGCAGTGCAGTCATGTTAGGAGATCTCTCCCATGTGGAGAACATCTATATCCGTACTGGGTACACAGATATGAGGAAACAGCTGAATGGATTGGTGGATATCATCCAGTACAACTTCAAACTCGATCCATACAGCAATTCTCTGTTCCTGTTCTGCGGAAGACGGGCAGACCGAATCAAGGCGGTTCACTATGAAGGAGATGGGTTCTGCCTTTTGTACAAACGATACGAAAGCGGACGCCTCCAATGGCCCAGGACCGGTGAAGAAGCAAAACAGATATCCGAACAACAGCTCCGCTGGCTCCTGGAAGGATTGAATCCGGAACAGCCAAAAGCGGTTCAAAAATGGAATCCAAAACATCCGGAGAATCTCTGAAATTTCGCACAAACACTGGGAAATCCTGCGTTTTAGTGGTATAATAAAACCACCAAAACGCAGGGGGGCAGAGCATTTGTCAGACAGGGAACAGCAGTACCAAAATCAGATCAAAGAACTGGAACAGCAGATCCGGCTCCTGAAGGAGCAGGTTGATTTCCTGACCCGTAAACTTTATGGAACAAAGTCTGAGAAGACATCTGCCCTTGAGATAGAGGGACAGATGTCTCTTTTCAATGAGATGGAATGTTTTGCAGATCCCAATGCACCAGAACCAGAAATGGTTGAAGTCGAAAAACACCTCCGCAAAAGAAAATATGTGGGTCAGCGCGAGGAACTGATCAAAGACATTCCTCACAGCAAGGTGCTTCACACCATTGATGAAAGCGAACAGATCTGCGAAAAGTGCGGAGGTTCCACGGTAAAAGCCGGGGAAGAATTCGTCCGTACGGAAGTACAGTTTATTCCTGCCAGACTAAAGGTCATCGACCATTACCGGGAAACTTACGAGTGCAGATCCTGCAGGAAACAGGGAACGCCATATATGGAAAAAGCGCCGGTCCCATATCCGCCGGTTTTACATTCTCTTGCATCTGCATCCACGATCGCATGGCTGATCCACCAGAAGTTTGAATTAGGCATTCCATTATACCGCCAGGAAAAAGAATGGGAGGTTCTGGGACTGAAGCTGAGCAGGGCGACCATGTCAAACTGGCTTCTGGTTGTCTTCCGGGACTGGCTTTCCCATGTGGTCTGCCGCCTGAAGCAGGAACTGCTGAAACAGGATTACCTGCATATTGATGAAACGCATGTACAGGTACTCAAAGAACCGGGAAGAAAGAATACATCGGATTCATACATGTGGGTTTACTGCAGCATTAAAGATGCAGAAACTCCCATCCGGTATTTCGAGTATCAGCCAGGACGGGGCGGGAAATATCCGGAGGCATTTCTGAAAGACTATAACGGTTACATCCATACGGATGCTTACTCCGGATACAATGGGATCCCGGGCGTAAAAAGATGTCTGTGTTATACCCATCTGCGCCGCACCTTTGTGGATGCACTGCCGAAGGATGTCCATACCCCCGAAGCCTCGAAGCCAGCAGAAGCAATCCTTCGGCTGAACCAACTGTTTGAGATAGAAGCAGACCTGGAGGGTCTGCCGCATGATGAAAAGAAAAAAGAACGTCTCATCCGCGAGAAGCCGCTTCTCGAGGCTTTTTGGTCATGGACTGAGAAAAATGCTGCCGGAGAACTGCCAAAATCAAAACTTTCCAAAGCATTTCAATACGCATTGAATCACCGACAGGAGTTCTTCAATTATCTGGAAGATGGGCACTGTTCGATCAGCAATTCACTTGCTGAAAACTGTATCCGTCCATTTGTGATCGGCAGAAAGAACTGGCTGTTTGCAGGCAGTCCGAAAGGAGCCGCTGCAAGTGCCGGAATCTATACATTGGTAGAGACAGCCAAAGCAAATGGTCTTGCGCCAATGAAGTATCTGAAATATATCCTGTCAGATATGCCGGGGAGTGCCTTTCTCGAACATCCTGAATATTTGGATGATTATCTGCCGTGGAATCCTATAGCACAGGAACGGTGTCGATAACCACTGCCCTTTTAGTATAAAGGTCTGGTGGTTATTTTTCTATCCACTATCTTATTTGACGCTTACGATTCATCTTCAGGTTTTCACTGGCTGTTTAATTAGTGTATACACCAACGAGCAGGTTCAAAAGATTGAAGACTGGATTAACAATTATCCTTGGAAATTATTTGGCGGACTTTCATCAAACCAGTATTGTCAGTCTTTCGGCCTGCTCCTGTAGAAAATCATAACTGTATATTCCCGCATCCTATTTCCCATGCGCATATAGCAATACTGTACAAAAACAGCATTATAGTATCTTAAAATTGAATTTTTGACTGATTTTGTCATTGAAAAAATTTTGTTTATCAATCTAACATGGGACATCTCTGTCCTGATTTAATGAGAAGATGTCCACTTTTC
>CAJTVL010000191.1 GCA_910579425.1 uncultured Lachnospiraceae bacterium
TATTTTTGTTGACCTAAATTCGGACTAGCCGTCTATCGGCAGTACCTTTATGTAAGTATATCTTAGCAGATTTATGCGGAATTGTCAAACGCTGCGGAGCGTTCCGCTGAAATCATTCTATACCGGATTCCGCAAAAAAACAAGGGGGTTTTAGCGGCAAAATCGCAATTTGTCGAACCGCAAATTGGGTGGGGTAAATTCCTCACAGGTGGGGTAAAAGGGGTAAATATTTTTACCCCGGGGTAAAAAGTCATCAAAGTATAACAGCGGCACTGAGGATAAAACAGCGGATGATTTAGTCAATCAGCTCTGTGATTACTTTTTAGACGGGGAAAGTGAAACAGAAGAAATACCAGGTGAGCCCTTATTGACAAGAATGGGAAAGTGTCTTACTGGATGGTCGGCAGGAGCAAGGACACAATGGAGAACCCCGGTACGGTCTATAAGGAAAAGGTACAGAAACAGATAGCGGAAAAACGTGCGAAGAAGAAAGAGGAAGAAGCCTTAAAGGAGAAGAAGCTGGCAAAGGCTGAATCCGTGGAAAAACTGATGGAACAGATAAAGGCGGGAACAAGCCAGCCCGTGAAACTGCAGGAAGAAGGCAAAGGCGCACAGTTGGATTTGACCATATAGAAGGAGGAATTTTATCATGCGTATAGGAAATAACAATCAGGGAATCTGGCAGCTCTTATCAAGGATGAATGGCGGAAAGGTAAACACAAATATGCCTTTCGCCGGGGCAAAGCGTTCCGGCGCAGGCGGCAGGAACACGTTGGAAGATTTTCTTACCGGCCATCGCAAAAATTCTTATGGCGTGGAAGGGATGTGTGTTACCAACAATCCCAATGCAAGGAAGATCATCAAGGTATCTGATGAGATGAAGCAGCGCGTTTTTAACAGCGTGAAGGATGCGTTTTATAAATATAATGGAATGTCCGGTGATAATGAGGCTGAATGGGAAGAAATGGCTCAGGCAAAAAACAATTATTATAAGACATTAAAGAGGGAAGACAGGGTAGCTGCGGCATGGACTTTAGGGCAGTTGGAAAAAAATATAGGAAACAAAGTTGCCAGTGCCGTAAAGGAGAAAGTACCCGGATGGACGCATGGTCAGCCAATCCCGTCAGATGTACTGGATGAGATTTTTGCAGATGAGAGCATCACATCAATGGTATCCGGGAAATCCGGCACGGCGGAAGGGCTGGATATACAGATATAATCCTTACACCCTATTCCGCAGAGGCGCATAAAACTCTGCCTCTGCGGACTGCAAGGGGCATGGGTGGCTCTGAACGGGAGAAGGAGCTGCCGGATTAAAAATGGTTTGCTGTTATCTTATTTTAGCTTTAATCTGCAGGACTTGAAATTGAACTTTAGTGAGCTATTGGACATGAGAGAAATGGAAGAATTGATGAGTGACCAAGGTTTATAAGCGGCAGGCTTCTTGCAAATGGGGCTTTGATGGTCAGAGGTAACACGATATTAATAATGAATGACGAGGCAGTAATATGAACGAAGAAAGAGCAGCGACAGAGCAGTATACAACTACAAATATTATACAGACATTTTATAATAGCATGGCTTCACAGTATGACAAACTTTTTTTTGACTGGAAGATGACCACAAATGAACAGGCCAAACTTTTGGATAAGATTTTTCAGAATAATGGATATGATCCACAGTCGAGAATCCTTGACTGTGCCTGCGGGATAGGAACACAGGCAGTTGGGCTTGCTTCATTGGGGTACTGTGTGACTGCATCTGATATAAGTAGCGGAGCGCTTGTAGAGGCGAGGAAACGTGCGGCAAAAAACCATGTAGAAATTTGTTTCCGGCAGGCAAACTTCTGTGCTTTATCTGAAACTTTCTCGGAACAGTTTGACATTGTTATTGCGATGGATAATGCCCTACCGCATATGCTTTCAAGCGTAGCATTGGAGAGTGCGGTTAAAAGTATTACAGATCAAATTGTTCACGGAGGAATGTTTTGTGCCAGCATAAGGGATTATGATAGCCTGTTGGAAGAAAAGCCAGTGTATTCTGCCCCTTATATTCATAATACGGAAAAAGGGAGAAGGGTATCATTTCAGATATGGGAGTGGTTTGACGATAATTATAAGTTTACCCAATATATTATTGAAGATGAGGACGAGACGCAAATCAGCAAGTTTGAATGTGAATATAGAGCTACTCGAAGAAAAGAACTGACTGATTTGCTCTTAGCTAATGGCTGTAAAGAAGTAGTTTGGAAAATGCCGGAGCAAACAGGATTTTATCAACCTATTTTGATTGCTAAGAAATAGTGTGTTAGTTAGATAAATATATGATTTCGGGGATAGAGAATTTTGAAGCATATCCCCGATAAGCCACAGTGGGCGGACAGGGCAGGCATCCCCGGTTTCCGGCAGATTGGGGAATCGGGGAGCTTTACAGATTAACTTTTTGGAGGCGTGGTTTGAAAAAGAAACTCATTATTGTTTTTGCAGTAATAGCGGTGATTCTGCTGTTGATTCCGGTCAAAAAGGTCTATGAGGATGGCGGGACGCAGACTTATACATTGCTTTTGCCTGTAGTGGGCGGCAAAATGGAGTATCTGCAGGGAAACATCTCCATGCTGCAGCTTTCCCCTGGCGGCATGATAGCCAGCCTTTATGTGGGATTGGCAGGAGTGATGATATTGACGGGTATTTCTGTTTTCCCATATATGAAAAAGCAGGTCAGGGAAGTCCTGTCAGAAATGGAGGGGTAGTATGAATATTTTTAGTTTAAGCATCCGGTGTCTGGCCAGGAAAAGGGTAAGGACAATCCTGCTTTTTGGCATTGTATTTTTGGCATTTGGTTTTATTTATGCAGGGTGGGCATGCAGGTCAGCAAGTGTGCAGACACAGACAGAAGGAAAGCGTGCAATAGGGGCATCCTTCCGTCTGGAGGAAAATGAGGCGAACAGGCATGTGCGTTCAACAGAAGCAATAAAGAAGATTGGGGACAATACAAATGGGAGTGCAGACGGTACGCATGTGGAACAACTGGAATCTGGGGATTGGATGATATGGCATGACAACTCGTTTGAAACTTTGCAGATGGATGATATTTTAACGCTTGCCGGTCAGGATGGAATTGCGGAGTACAATATCACTACGGTGAATACTGTTGTAAACGCTGTAAATTTTATGCGCATAGAAGATCCGGACGTGGAGCAGTTTGCAGAAGGGAATTGGGTTTCCCTGCGCGGGAATCTGGAAATGCGCCTTGACATGGATGTGCAGGGCGGAAATATCGAGGTGCGGGAAGGGCGTATGATCACAGAGGATGATAAGGATGTGGGGCCGGAATATGTCATCAATGAGGAACAGGCGGAAACGGTCAGGAGGATATTCGACCTGTACCTT
>CAJTVL010000192.1 GCA_910579425.1 uncultured Lachnospiraceae bacterium
ACAAAAGTCTGCCTAAAATAATAATTTAGCACTATATCCGACAAATTGAAACAATTTAGCTTTTCCATGTCCTGTGAACAGAGTTATCCATAATTCCATAGCCTGTTATGCACATTTCCAGGGATCCAAACTTATATAAAATCCAAACTTTTCTGATACTGTATTTGAAGGATAGGGAAATTCTCCCTTTATAAAGTCTTGCCCTATAATTTTACCAGAGAGGGGAGAATAATTATCTCGCCTCTCTGTTTTTGTTTTTGATAGTTCGCTTCACGTGTTGGTTCAAATTTTCCCTTTGATAATTCTGTAACCGTTTGTATATGCTTTCTTCCTGCCTTTGTGCATTTTCGCCTTATTTTTCTTCCATTTTATTTTCCCGCTCCTGCCGCAGTCCCCGGCAAATAGTAAAAGAATGTCTTCTCCGGAATCCGCTCTCCCCGTTCCATGCCGTACTCGTCTGTCACCCGGCGGTATTCCGTGGACGCCGCCAGCAGGATCCTTCCGTCGGGAAGGCCGCAGCGCAGCGCACCCTCCACATTGCAGGGAGTTTCCCAGGCGGGCATTACAAGCTCTGCCTGCTCCTCCCCTATATTATAGGAAAAGATTCCGCTGTAGCCCCAGATCACAAAGTCCGCATCACTTCCCCTGGTCACCACGTCAAAGCTGATGGTATCCTCCGGCACAATTCCCATATAGACTTCCTCCAGCGTCCCTTCCCTGGGATTTATACTGGCGATTCCCAGCCTGTTCTCCCTGTCAAAAAGGGCGGTATATACCTTTTTATCCCTGCCGACCCCCATTCCGGAAACCGGGCTGGTGTAATAATCCCCCTGATCGATACGGGAAACCAGCTTCCCGTCCTGATCCAGGATCAGCATGATAGCCGCATCCTGAAATCCCGACCCCCTCAGATACAAAAAGCCTTCCTCATCCACTGCCATATTCCAGATCTGACCGGTGCTTTCGGGCCCGTCCGGACTGCCAACATGGAAAACCGTATCGGAGCGAAACGGTGCAAGATCGATTTTCTTAAGAAAATTTCCGTCCTGATCCAGCACCCACAGTCCGTTTTCCCAGCTTCCGTCCTCCTGCTGCTCTACAAGCCCCAGATAGACCTGCCCATCCTTGTCCTGACACATGGCGCTCACACGGGTTTTTTTACCAAAATCATCAAAAAACACTGTGGAATCGCCGCTGCCAAGCTCCATCCGGTGTACGGTATTCTGCCCGAAAAGAAAGATACAGTCATTCCCTGCCGCCATGGACGAAATGGAAAGCTCCCCGGTATAAGCTATGGTAAGCTTCTGATCCGACTCTCCCAAAACAGGGGTTGTTTCCTCCGGCATCACAGGCTCCGGCTGCACAGGCTCCGCCTCCCCGGCGGCGATCATTTCATTCATCTTCTGCAGGCTGTAATCTCTTTTGTACCTGAAATCGATAACCTGCAACAGCTCCTCATCGCTCATTTCCTTTTCCGGGAAAAAGAAGGTGCTGGTCCCTTTCAGAAAACCTACATTTTTTCCCTTATAATCTTCTGCCGTATCCAGCATTACAAGCTCTCCCTCCGGGAAACGCCCCTTCGCCTCATAGTCTGCAGCCAGCGCCTCCATCCGGATATTTTCCGACTCTGTAAAAGGACGGTTATAGTTATCCGCAGGCAGCTTTGATGTGTAAATCTGGGCAAAATATTCCTCCAGCTTTTCCCCATTCATAGACTCCATTCTCTGCTTCCATGCGCTCACTGCCGCAGTGACTGTGACGGAAAACAGCATGGTCAGGGCCGCCGCTAAAATGACGGCTCTTTTCAGCCCAAAGGCCCGCTTTTTCCTTTTCCTGCCAGTCCCCTGCTTTTCTATGCTCAAAAGCTGTCTGTGCAGCTTTTGGTTCAGGGAATCCGGCACAATGATCTGCTCCTTCCCTGCCATCTCAAACAATTTTCTTTCCCACATATTGCTCATATGAATCCCTTTGCCCTTTCTGTCAAACACTGCCCTCTACGAAAGCATCTCCTTCAGCAGCCTCTTTCCCCTGGAAAGCCTTGACTTCACTGTTCCCTCCGCAATATGGAGGGCTTTGCCGATCTCCTTTATGGACAGGCGCTCATAGAAGTACAGAATAATCACTGCACGGTATCCCTCATCCAGCTTCATCACCGCGTCCCAAAGCGCATGTCTCTCGTCCTCAAAGGATACGGACTCCCTTTCTTCCAGGGACTCTGCACAGCTTACCCTTTGGGCATGACGGTAGAGCTTTCTGGCTTCGTTGGCTGTAATCTGCATGATCCAGGCCTTGAAGCTCTCCGGATTTTTCAGGCGATCCAGATTTTCCCAGGCTTTCAGCACCGCCTCGCTGACAGCGTCCTCAGCGTCCGCCCTGCTGCGGAGTATCCCATAAGAAAGCCTGTACATATTCGGTGTATATTGTCCGATCAATGTGGTAAATCTTTCATAATCCATAATAGCCGCTTATCACCTCCTGGCAGGCTGCCCCGATTTACGGTGCAGCGTTTTCTTTCGCCGGCTTTCACTATATAAGATCGCCCACGGGGCAAAAAGGTTCCCGGAAAGAAAAAGTTTTTCTGTGCCGCTTACGAGCCGGTGGATTTATACTTACGGACTCCGTAATAGAAAAAAGCAACGCAGGGAACCAGAAAGAGCAGCGCCAGAACCGGGCATAGGGCATAAAATCCGTTTGTCTCCCGATCCGTGAGATATAACAGCGGATAATATTGAACCAACGCCAGGGGAATCACACAGGTCAGAAATTTCAGCACCTTTTCCCCATAGATCGAGAAAGGATAACGGCCAAAATCCCTTGCACCATAGGTAAAAATATCCAGAAACTGCAGGCTTTCCACCGTAAAAAAGGAGAAAGAGGCATTTAACAGAAACAGGCTGAAAAACACTGCGCTTCCGCTTAACACCATAAGAAAAAGAAGCGCCGCCTTCCCTGCCGTCCAGGATATGCCGCACCCGGGAATCACAAGCGCTAAAACAAGCACAGCCTGGAGTAGCAGCCCAATCCGGGTAAAATCCATATGAGGAGTTAGCACCTGCAAAAGAATCCCTCCCGGCCTGCACAGGATCCGGTCAAATTCCCCGTCTCCCAAAATCCGGGAAAAAACCGCAAATCCTGCCCCGATCAATTCTCCGATAGAGAAAGAGAGCATGATCACCGCATAGCATATGCTCACCTGTCCTTTGGTAAAGCTCTCTATGGCCTCCACCCTCTGCAGCACAAAAGTCAACCCGAACCAGGCGGTAAATGCCGTAATAAACTGCCCAAACACTGTCAGAAGAAAGGACATTTTATACTGTGGTACTATGTCAAGAAAAAGTACAAGTTAAACGTGGACTTTTTGTCGAAT
>CAJTVL010000193.1 GCA_910579425.1 uncultured Lachnospiraceae bacterium
AGAGGTTGTCGATATCCACGCCGATGTGCTTTGCATAGACCGGATCCAGTGCATGTTCTGCATCAATAAATCCTGCAATTCCGCCTCTCTTCTGCACTTCCGCCACCATATGTAATGCAACCGTCGTCTTACCGCTGGACTCCGGTCCATAGATCTCCACCACACGCCCTTTCGGAACACCGCCTGCTCCCAGAGCAATATCCAGACTCAAAGAACCGGTGGGAATCGTCTCCACCTGCATATGGCTCTTATCTCCGAGCTTCATGACCGAGCCCTTTCCATACTGCTTCTCAATCTGGCTGAGCGCCGCGTCCAGTGCTTTTAACCTGTCTTCGTTTGCCGAACCTTTATCTTCTCTTCCCATACTGCTTCTCCTTCATATCACACAAATTCCACAATACGAACTTTTGTTCGATTTCCTGCTATTATCCTACCTCATTTACACAGGGATGTCAAGTATGGATTTCAAATATTTTGTACCCGGGCCGGCGCAGGTATGAACAGCCCCATAATGTTACTGTTCAAATGTCTGCCGGCGTCCGGGGCAAAACAGAAGCAAACCGTCGTCCGCAATGCCAAAAAGATATATGAAAATCACCCCGGGGATTGAATTTACACATGCATGATGATATAATCCCATTTTTAACACTTAAAGAAATGCAAAATGGCGCTACCCCTTGATTTTACTGGGTTTGCGCCATTTTTTTCATGTTCATGGATGTTGTATGGAAAGCCTACCTGGAAATTTTTTTAATTTTTTTATTCAGCTCTTTGGGCTGGTAGTATTTTTTGTCAAGGCCAAGATCAAAAACAGCATTCAGGGCTGTACAGACCTGCGAGTTATTGTAAGTTGACATATAACACATATCCTCTATGTTTGCTACTTCCATGTTATTCAGTGTTTCAATGATATTTTCAATTGTAAAATGTGTCCCATACCGGTCCAGCTTTGCTTCCAGCAGCCGGTAGACCAGCAGTGCAGTGTAACAGATCATGAAGTGGGCAACAATACGTTGCGGCTTCTGATGGTATACCGGACGTGCGGAAAGGTTTGTCTTCATCACCCGGAAGCAGTCCTCGATCTTATACCTGTTGGAGCTGATTTCGATTATGGTTTTTGCAGGGTCATCAAGGTTTGTTGCCACGGCATAATAGCCGTCGTATTTTTCCTCTTCCTCTATGACGCTTCTGTCCAGTTCATACAGGTCTGTCACTTCTTCCCCGGATTTTGTGGAAGAAGTGCGTTTAATAAAACGGGTGACATCATGGGGGCCCTTTTTGTAGGTGTCCGGGTCAAGGGTGGCAAGCATCTTTTCCGCCCGCTTTACCTGGCGGTTACGGATACGGCGCTGGTATTCCATCATTTTTCTGGAAAAGGTAATTATGACTTTCTGCTTCACGGTGGCTTTTGACTTTACCATCTTTACCTTACCGTTTTTCAGTATTTTTTCCTCATAAAGCCCCAGGTCGAAAGCTTTGTCAGCCGGCAGGATTTTGTAAGCCCTGTCGTTATATAATTCCTTATTCCCCTGATCAAACCTGTCAAAAGCCTTCATGTCCTGAATGGTTACAGGCAGATCAGAGGAAAGTAGCCTGTAGCCGTAATCATTAAATACCGCTTCCTTTAAGGTGCCGGAAAGTTTTTTCACGGACTGGGTAACAATAAAGGCACGCCCGCTCATGGAATTGAAATTCCTTATGTTGAGGGATCCCAGCCCTGCATCCGCACAGTATATGAATTTTTTCCCCCTGAACATCTGCGTAAGCTTCTTCTCAAGCGGGATGGCGGTAGTCTGTTCGTTGTCGGAACCGGAAGTGACGCACATGGAAAGAGGGATGCCTTCCCTGTCCATGAACAGCCCCATCTCCACGATGGGGTTGGGGCGGTGTTCTTTGGACGGCCCATATTTGCGCAGGCCCCTGGCCGTTTCCCCGGTCACCTCATCCACATAATCGTCATCTTCCGTTTCTGTTTCAAAATAATAGTTGCTGCAGTCATAGAAACAGACGGAAGTGTCCCTTCTTACGATGTTCCTGCTCTTTTCAAACAGGTGGGTGATGTATTCGTCATAATGTTCCTCCATGATATCCATGGTCCGCATGATATGCATGTAATCAACCCGGGGCTGTTCGTAAAAGTCTGCCAGATGCCGGTATGTACCGAGTTTGGAATCCGGATGGAGGATACGGGCACAGGTAAGGAACCTGTTCACCAGGTTTGGGTCAAAAGTAATCTTTGAGCCGGCCGTTGCAGCGTTGAAAAAGGAGCTGATCTCCAGGTCATGGTAAAGCTGCTGGAGAAAAAAGTAGCCAATGTTAAGCTGTCTGCTGGAAGAGGCTGTGGCGTTGTCGGCCTTAAGTTTTTCGGCAAAGTTGATTTTGAGTTCCAGAGAGACCTGGTTATTATTTTTAGCCTCCTCATTATATTTAGCGACCTGCTCCCTTGCATAGGAGAGAGGGTCGTCGGTTATTCCCAGAAGCTCTGAATGCCTGCCGATCCTTGCGATGTTTTTTGTAGTTGTCTTTTTGCCGTTCCTGATTCCCAGCTGGACGAAATAGGTCGGGTCTTTTGATTTTCTGTCATACCAAAGTTTCATACCCTCCATTATACCATTGTTTCACGTGAAACACAACACCATACAACATTAAATTTTTATAAACTTGACATAAAAAAAGCCGCAGTTCTGCGGTCTCGGCCATATTATTCCATTTACAAGTGTTAAAAACCCGTTTATTCTATACTTATGTGGAAAATCCCCTTTTCAGACCAGTCTTATTTCTTGTATTCTTCCTGCCTATCTATTATAATATAATAAAATGAGGCCGGTATTTTGACCGCTGCTGTTTCGCTGTGTTCTGTCTGCACAGGAAGCAGACGGAACAGACACCGGCTGCTCAACTTATCACAGGATCAGGAGGATAAACCCCGTGCATTTTAAAATTGCAGAAGAAGACAAGACCAACCACCGCTACAGCGGCGTTCTTGCCCACCCCACTTCCTTTCCATCCCCATACGGCATCGGGGACATGGGACAGGGAGCTTATGATTTTATTGATTTTCTGGCCAGCGCCGGACAGCATCTGTGGCAGGTGCTGCCGCTGGGACCTACCACGGTCGGAGACTCTCCGTACCAGAGTTTTTCCGTATTTGCCGGTCAGCCGCTCCTTATCAGCCCGGAGCTTCTGAAACAGGAGAAGCTTCTGACTGCCGAAGACCTGGCCGATGTTCCGGCATTTGACCCGGACCATGTGGAGTATGAAAAAGTCCTTGCATACAAGACCGGAC
>CAJTVL010000194.1 GCA_910579425.1 uncultured Lachnospiraceae bacterium
ATCACTGGTAAGAAGATTTGTAAACATATATACCAACTAAAAGTATCTACACCCCAACACAACAGTTTGGAGGCTAGGCGATTATTCTGGGAATTTTAGTTAATTTTCTTTATTTCACGATCCAAAAATGTTATACTCCTGTTTTTAACAGTTGACCAAACAATAAACCGCTGCAAGCGCAGTATTTATGCGGTATGCAGCGGTTTTAGCTGAAAAAATGAAATATAGTAATTTTATTCCCTGCCTTTGCTTTTTTTCTGTATCCCCCTCATCTTCTGTCTGGTGATGAACTGATAGTCGGTACGGAAGCCGCAGGCTTCGTGTAAGGCATCCGTCAGTTTAGAGCGTCTGTAGAGCGGCATGTACCCCTGGTCTTCTATGTCGGCAAAATCCATTTTCTTAAGTGTTTCTAATATCTCCTCACAGGTATAGCTGCCACCCAGCTTTTTCTCCAGGATACGGTAGACAAGGAGCGCGAGGAAGCAGGTCAGGAAATGGGCCTTGACCCTGTCCTCCAGCCGCACGAATGCCGGTCTTGCCTCAAAATCAGTTTTCATGATACGGAAGCATTCCTCTATTCTCCACCGCCCCTCACTGACTTTCAGGATAGGCGCCACATCGTCGTCCAGAAGGTCGGTGCATACGGCATACAGCCCGTCATACCTGGCTTCTTCTGCAATCTTTTCTTCATTCAGATAATACTGGATGCCGGCTGCCTCACCGTCCTTTGTGACGGCCATCTTCCCTACGAACCTGGCCGGATCGTTGGGGTTGTTCCTTTCCGTCTTCCTCTTTCCGTCCTTCACCATCTTCTCGGCACGCTCCACCTGCCTCCTGCGTATCTCCTTCTGGTAGGCGGCATATTTGGGGGAGTAGGTGACGATCAGCCTCTGGTACAGCTTCTTGGTCGTATAGGGACAGTCCTTATAGAAGAGGCCGTCTTTCTCTTCCCTGGCTTCGGACAGTTCCATGGGTCTGTCGTCCGACAGGCGCCTGAAGCCGCTGCCATTAAGCGCCCACTCCCTGTCTTCTGCAGGCAGCTTCTTGATGGACTGTGTCACGATGAAGGCTCTCCCCCCCATATGGTTGAATTCCCGGTTCGCCTCCGAACCCAGGCCTGCATCACAGCAGTAGATGAATTTAGAGTGGCCGAATTTCTGGAGGACAGTCTTTTCCAGGGGCTTAAGGGACTGCTGTTCGTTCTGGTTTCCCGGGAAGAGGGAGAAGGCAAGGGGGATCCCGTCCCCATCTGTGAACATCCCCATCTGCACGATGGGGTTCGGGCGGTGCTCCTTGCTTTTCCCATATTTTTTGCTTCCGCTTTCCTGCTCTATCTCGAAATAATAGTTCGTGCAGTCATAATAAAGGATACTGTCATTTCTGTCCGTCAGGAAGTTGCTGTTCTTATAGGCTTCCGCCTGTATGAAATCGCATTCCTCGGCAAGGACATCCAGGGCACGGTAGACGTCGTGCTCCTCATAGGAAGGCTTCTCCAGGTATTCCATCGCGGCCTTGTAGGAGGCGCGCTTGCTCCCCGGCTCCAATATCCTGGTGTATAACAGGTCGGAGAGGATGGCGTTTAGGTCATACTGGAACTTATGCCGTTCCCGAATCTTCCTGCAGACGCGGTCAAAGCCAAGTCCGTAATAGATGGACTGCAGAAAAAGGTAGCCGCCCTTATAAAGCTTCTGGCAGTTATAATCCAGCTGCCTGTCGGCATGGAATGGGATCAGGACCGTCTTTGCCTCATTGTCCTTTTTGTATTTTTCCGTCTCCAGCCTGGCCTGCTCCCTGGCCCATGCCATTACGCCGTCCCTGTCGGTGCCGAGGGTTTCAGCAAGCTCCTTGAGAGTGCCCAGCTTGCGGATCCTTTTGGAAGTGCTTTTGCCGCTGCTGTTTATGTAGGACTGGGTTATATAAAAAGACTCTGAATTTTTGGATTTGGAAGTCGTCACTTTCATGTCTTGTTCCCCTCAAAATAATATCATACTATATATTACCATATATTGCTATAAATAACAACCAAATATTTGACAAAAAAATACAGGCTTTATGCGGCCTGTAGGTACTTTTTTATTATGGAACTGTTAAAGACCCGGGAATTTTAGTTAATTTTCTTTATTTCACGATCCAAAAATGTTATACTATAGCCAATTAATAAAAAATACTAAAATCTTGGTTTTTTCAATATCCGAATATATCCCCCAAAAGGGATACCCAAGTTTATAAATACATAGTTTATTCTCATTAATTGGCTTTGGAGGCTATAAATTGAAAAAGTCTACGGCCTTTTTTCAATCGGTAATTTGTGCTACCACACAAAGTTCCCACCTGATTTAAAAGCTGCCTGTCGGCAACATGGGGGTAATATGGAAAATAAGCTCAAAAAAGCAAATATGTCAGAATATCTGTATCCATCAGAAACTAAAATATCCGTTTGTGATATTCCCATGTCAAAGCGTCTACAAAATATTCTTAAACATTGCAATATCCTTTATTTGTCACAGCTATCTTCCATCCCCCAAGAAAAAATATTAATGATGCGGAATATGGGCAAACATACTATGATAGAGCTTGATAATATTTGCCAAAAGTATGGGATACAAATACATTCCCTATCCTCCATCAAAAAAGCTTTTATTGGATACCGGTTTCCTAATGCATTGTATGAAATATTTTTTCAGAATAGTATATTTTGTGCAGGTGACTTTGAACAAAAGTCTGTAGATGATTTATACATTATCTGCAAAAGTGACTATATGCTTACCATGGAAGTTTACTATGCCCTGAAAGAAAACGGAGTTATGCTCACTGATGGGCAAGATAAATATATATTCGAATTGCTACCGAAACCAAAAGCTACCTCACTATGGCAGAGATATAATATTTCAAAAAGATCACAATTATCCAATTATAATACGGGACAACTTAAGAGAATATTTACTATATCCCCGGAATTGTCAATACAATAAGAAAATTATCTTCAAATTCTAATATTTCTTGCTACCATTCATGGCTTAGCTCCATCAAATCAAGCGTATGCTGAAAAATGAGATACGGCAGATGTGAAAAAACGATAACGGAAACAGGCCGGGATTCAGAAATGCGAGGCGCTATGCGTCTGATCCCAGCTTGTAAAATCAGGAGGTCTATGGTAGTATGGAGATACGAAAACAGAAGGGAAAGCAGGTGGGAAAGTTGACAGTGACGCAGCAGATAGACCAAAAACATCAGGAAGATTTACAGAGGCTAAGAGGCTTTCGCCTGCTTGATGATGATT
>CAJTVL010000195.1 GCA_910579425.1 uncultured Lachnospiraceae bacterium
GTGTATGGACCTTCTCCTTTTTCGTGGAGCAGGTCCTGAAGAACAACATCACAACAATTTTCCCCATGTGCATTGCCTTGATTACCGGATATATCATCAGTCGGGAAGGGACGGACGACACGCTGAAAAACATTCTGACGGTCCCCCTGTCCTTTCCCGCTCTGCTGGCGGGCAAGCTGGCTGTCTGCGGGCTGCTCTCCTTGTTCCTAGGGATCGTCAGCACCGTGTTCACTGTGACGGCATCCTTCCTTTTGGGCTTCCCCGGCGGAGATTTTCCGGCAGTCATGCAGGCCGGGTTGCAGATCACGTTCAACTGTCTGTTCCTCTATATCGCGGTTCTGCCAATCATCGCCATCGCCGCCCGGATTCCAAACGGGCACTTGATTGGAGCGGTGATAGCCTTTGTCTACGGCTACGGCGGGATGTTTGCGGCGGGGAGCATGACCTTGGCGAATTTGTATCCCGTGACCGCAAGCATGGGGCTGATTGGATACCGCAGCTATGATGCGGCCGTCCATTGGAATCCGCTGCTTTGTATGTTCAGTTTGCTGGCCGCTCTGCTGATTGCCGCCGCTTTTGTTGCGACAGCGAAAAAAGGCGCAGCTCCAAAGACGGCAAAAAAGCCCAAACGGGTCATCACAAAAAAAGGTTGGTAAGGGGGTCAAACAACATGAAGAAAAAATTGAAAATCATAATAGGCGTCGTTGCTGTCCTGCTCATTGGTCTGGTCGGCTTTTGCGCATGGTTCCTCTCCGGCTCCGGCAGCGCCGAGTATTACGCCCAGATCGACAACACCAAGGTGGAACAGGTGGATTCTAACGGAGGCGTCATTAACTTCAAAGGCAACCTGCCCTATTCCTACACGCTGCTGTCCTATGACGAAAATGGGAGCGAGAAGGAGATCACTTTTGGAACATCCAGAGAACTGCGGGATGGGGCCTTTATCCGTCTGACCGTCATGCCGGTCCGGGGCGTCCTGGATTGGAGCGAGGTACAGTATGGCGAGCTTCCGGCAGCAGTACAGAATCACTATTCTGCTCCATCAGATGATTCCGGGAATTGAGCCATTCAACTACAAGGAGCAATGTAGAATGAAGAAAACATTAGAACAGGCGGCGTTATTGGCTGTGCTGCTGGTACTTGCAGGCTGTGCTGGAAATGAACCGGCGGAGCCTAAGTGGGAAGAACACCTTTACCGCACAGTGGTTTATAACAGCGGAGAAGATGAAAGCGATGCAAAATATTTGGAAATCGCACAGCGCAGCCAGAAACTATTGTCTCTGCTGGAGGAAAAAACAGGTGCGTTTGTCATGGACGCATACAATTATCAGACGGTGGATGATGAGGGTACGCCCCTATATACCATGAATACGCCAGAAGTCCCAATCGAAATCGCTCCCGCTGGAATGTCTATACAGGTGAGCCGGGAATATTTCAAGTGGAATCCTATTGAAACAGAAGATGGTTTGGAATTGGAAAAACAGCTTGTACTGGATGATTTGACACTGAATCTGTTAGTGCCGAACCAGTACCGTGATATGGAACAGGAGATATTGGCTGCCTGGAGGAAATACTTTTATTTTGAAAAAGTGGAAGCCGAGAACAATTACAATGAAATGGCCGGTAGAGAAGAACGTCTGGACATCACAGAAGATCAACTGACTGTAAATATAATATTTGTAAAGGATGGACAGCGGTACTTTACTTATCGGAGTGACTGTGCATCTGCTGACGGAAGCTGGATCACCGATCCTCTGGTACAGATTTATACCGGGAATATTCACTGCAACTATGCTCACAGCTTTCTGACGCAGTGGACATATATTCCTTCGGAAGCAGGTTCGCCAGAAAGGGCTTACGAAGAAATTGCCCCCTATATTTGGGAATGTGGCGCTCAAGAGAGTTTGAAGGAAGTACGTCCTCTGCGGAATTAGTAAGATGAACCAGCGATTTGAGGGCAAAATAATGATAGTGCTATTTGTTGCACCATTTAATAAATCAAAATGACATCGTAGCGGGTACACAAAAACAAGTTGGCAAAAATATTATGCATTTGAAAAGCCGAAGGAATTTTCCTCCGACTTTTCAAATGTCACTGCTTTGTGACATTTCTGCTTGTTATTTTGCCGAAACATGGTGATGCGGTGACGTTTCTGTGATATTTGCAGTTTAGAATAGAAGTCAATAAAGCCAAGTCTGCCACATTGGGAATTATAGGAACAGAAAGGTATATCAGGCACAACTAATCTGGCAGATAGAACTTTAACCTTATTCGGCTGTTTTATGCTCGACTTCTTTTTCATGTCGGCTAAGCATCTGCTCTGCCATGCAATCTAAGGTTTTCAGCAGAAACACCCTTTCATCTTCCGTGCAGACCGCGAACTTGCACAGTAGCTGCTTTGTCTGCTGTTCCAATAGCGGCATATCCGGGTAGAACAAAACATCGGCCGATAATCCAAGCCGGTAGATTACATCAGCAAGGACTTCAATAGATGCATTGACCCGCCCCTTTTCTATGTTTTGGATATGTCGGAGTCCTCTGCCGGTCTGCTGGGCAAGCTGCTGTTGTGTCAGGTGTTCTTCATTCCGCCTGCCGCTGACTATTGCCCCTATGTGCTGTAAGATATTTTTACGCATTTTTAATCACCTCTACTATATTCTATCGTGCGTGTCTGTTTCTATAAATTCCCTAATAGAACGCACGAATATATACTTATAATGCGTTTTGCAAAAAATCGTTCTGACTGTGTAGCCAATAAAAAAACGGCTTTTCACATCAGGGCTTACTTTTCATGCCATCTGTGTCTGTCCGTAGAAAGGGACAGGTTATGGATGGTTTTGTTTTTAGATATGCGGTGGGAATATCGTCAAAAAAAGCGAGGCTCATTTCTCGCCGCTCCAGCATCTTTTAACCGCATTATCAGACGTATCTAAGTATGTCAATCAAACATTGAATACCACTGCGCAAAAAAACGCCAGACAGTCATTTCCGCTGTCTGGCGTTTTTTGTCTGCGCTGCTGGTTTGACCGCCGGATACGCGCACCGCCGCCATCCCGAAAATCTGAAACCCATTTTCAAATTTTCGGAGGTAGCAATATGCATAATCAGGCCACAAAAATTTTTTTGAACTTTTACCCTATACCCTTTATTCCAGAGAGCAAAGGAAAGGGGGTGGACGCATGAGT
>CAJTVL010000196.1 GCA_910579425.1 uncultured Lachnospiraceae bacterium
CAGCTGTTAATGCGTTCTCGCTTAACCGGGCGACAAAAGCACTGTCTAACAAATTGTATGAATATTGAAGAAACATGGAAAATAGTGGCGGTAACGACATAACAACAAAAAACCACACAGTTATCAAACTGATAACTGTGTGGCAAAAAGATGACATATCAATCCGGAAAAGTCCACTCAACATTTTACAAGAAAATATTATAAGGAATTTTTTCGCTTGTCAATAGTTTTTAGAAATGCTAAGTTAAAATATTAAGTTTAATGAAAATGCAAAAAGAAAATATAAATATTACCCCATATCTGCGATGTACTCGGCATGGCAGAGTCTCCCTTGGTGCTGCAAAACTGTTTGCCGCCTTTTTCATCAGTGGAGCAGCATTTGTACTCTGTGCTGTCACACATATTCTGGTGGCGGACAGCCTGTTCGGATGGGAATGTACCCGGACATCCGTTCAGATGATGTACTCCATAGTGACCCTGGCAGATATGAATATAGGAGGCCTTCAGTTCCTTTTTGCCGTTGCAGGACTGCTTTCCGTTCTTGCTTCCGTGAGCTTTACACTGTTTCTTTCTGCCAGATGCAGAACCACTGTGTCATCCCTGGCGTCATCGCTGGTATTCTGTATCGCGCCGGTGGTCATTTCCATGACGGCGCCGGTGGCGTTGGGTACATGGCTTTGCAGCATTCTGCCCGCCAGCGGAACAAGCATTCAGGCAAGTGTACTCTTGTTTGCATTCCTGGCTGTCCGCTCTTATTGCAGACATGCGCTGAATTAAATACCCTTCATAAATTTTGGGGATGTCCGGGTATGATAAAAATTCGACCTTCTTTCAGGTGGATTTTGAAATACCCGGACATTTCACATCATTTAGAAAACCGTCTGCGGCATGCAGGTTGTTCCAGTGTTTTGAGAATGATAAAATTAAGTTTTACAGCAAGCGGTAACTGGCACGAATTAGATAGGGCTATCATTCTCCTGATCAGGCGACAGCCAGAAATTTCTTCGGCCCTATGGCTGTGCCGGAAAGTGAGAGAAAAAAGGGAATAGGAAAAGCCCTGCTGTTAAAGTCCCTGGAATCCATGCGGGAACTCGGCTATGCGTATGCCATTATCATAAAGCCGATTCTTTGTAGGAAGTTAAAACAGCAAAAGTGAAAAGTCGGAATCGGGATTTGTATTGGAGGGATATGGAATGAATGACAGAAATGAAAAAATGATAGATATTATCATAAAAAAGGCAGATGCTCTGTGCCCGGATTCCCTGGCACTGATTGGTGTGTATGGTTCGGTCATTACCGGAGATGAGTACGAAAAATCCGATCTTGATTTGATGATTTTGATAAATGACGAAAATGGACAGGTTCTGGCTGACGGATTTATTATAGATGATGTCGGTATAGGATATGACCTTTACTGTACCAGCTGGGATATGCTTGAAAAAGATGCGCAGTGTGACCACGCACATTTATCCAAACTGTTCGACACGGTGATTGTCTACTGCAAAGATAAAAGTGCATTGAAAAGGCTGGATGAGATTAGAAGAAAGGCGGCAGAGCTTCTTGCATCGGATCAACGATATGAGAAGGCTGATAAGGCGTATAGCGATGCAAAAAAGATGCTTGCAGAGGTATATCTCGCACAGTCTTTGTCAAAAGCCAGAAGCTGTGCAGGAGCGGCTATTGAATTTATAGAAAATGCTGTCATGCTGCATAACGGTCGGTATTTCAGAAAAGGAACGAAAAGGGCTTTGGATGAGCTGAAACAGCTTGGACTTCCATTTGATCTCGAAACCAGGATTCTTGCCGTCATTCAGGCAGAAACAGTGGAAAAGATACGGGCAGAGCTGACGGAAATTTTCATTTTGGCAGACGAGTATCTGCAGGTTCCGAAGAAAAAGGAACGCCCTTCTGCGGAAAATCTGCGTGGAACGTATGAGGAAATGTATTCTAACTGGAAAAACAAAATGGCAGAGGCGGCAGACAGGGACGATGTATATTCTTCCTTTATGAATGTATTGTCTTTACAGTGGATGTTCTATGAGATTGCAGAATATATCGCAGTGGATGACTTTGAAATTATGGATAAATTTAACCCCAAAAATCTGGAAGAGAATGTGGATGTCTTCGATCAGGCTCTGAATAAGTATCTTGCAGAATATGAAAAAGTGGGAATTTGTCCGAAGCATTTTGGGAGCATGACAGAATTTGCGGAGGATTACAACAAAGAAATTTTTGAAGAAATATAAAGAAAATCGGAATTGTGCGCCCAGACGAAGGGCGGGTAGTCCAGCAGGTGAGATGCTGTCTGCCTCTGCGGGGTCAGAGAGCTTTTCATGTTTTACATTGTGACTATCCAGTCAACTGGGGAGAGCCTGATGTCTCTTGTTTTTTCAAGTATGGCAGACAACGCTGAAACGGAGGATGCCAAACGGATATCAGGCAGTCGGATAGCTTCACACATCTTTGTACCATCTGATAAATAAAGAACTGCTAATGTAATGCTGCAGGGAACTGGACGGCAGCAAGACAGTAGGGATTGATGAAGTGACAAAGAAAGAATACGGATAAAACAGATGATTTTCTGGACAGATATATGCAGACAGGAGCAAGAAAAGGGTATCCCGTTTGCAGGAAAGTCACCAGTATGAATGCGGAGCAGGTCTGGATGCGGGAACCGATAGTCCAATGCAGAGAGGAATTTGACATCTACAGGGAAATCTTTGAATTTGTGGCAACAGACCTGAAGCAGATTGATTGGAAAGGCGGCATTATCACAGAAGGGGCGGCGTATTTTCCGAAGCTGATGAAACAGTCTGGCATTCCGGACAGCCGGTATATCTCCATTACACCTACAAAAGAATTTCAAATAACGCATTATAGAGAAAGAGATTTTGTTCCTTTGGTATTGGAGGGGTGCAACGATAAGGAAAAGGCTTTCCGTAACTGGATGGATAGGGATGTTCTGTTTGCGCAGGAAGTGCAGAGGCAATGCCAGGAAGAGAACTATGTTTCAGTGGTAAATGATGGAACCATGGAAATGGATGAACTGGCCAATCTGGTTGCCACGCACTTTGAATTAAAATAATTGGGATACATAGAGAACACAAAGAGACGATGAAGTCTGCAAATAAAAAGTCAAGCAGAAATTTGTGAACTTTGAAAAATTTATA
>CAJTVL010000197.1 GCA_910579425.1 uncultured Lachnospiraceae bacterium
AGGGCGCATTATCCGAGATTTTTAATTATCCGAGGAAATTCTTAAAAACCTTTTGTATGCGGGGGTTCATGCAAAAAATCTCGGATAAAATTTATCCACATGGGCATAGTACAGTTAAAGCTATCAAACAGGAGGTTTTAACTATGGGTTACCATACAAGGGAAACCAACACAGTGCCATGCGGATACCACGAATTGAATCCGGAAATGGAGGCTCTTTTAGCGGAGTACCTTGAAGACGGGAAACGCAAGGGGCTTCAGGAAAGCAGCATCCATCTTCACGATAAGATTGGGCACTACTTTTTATCCGCCCTGGCTGATACAGGCTGCGCAGCGCCGCAGGCAATGAACGCCCAAAATGTAGGAGCCGCGTGTTTAATGGTCAGCAGCAAATGGTACCTTTCACACATCCGGACATTCCTCAGATATGCATATCAGGCCAGACATACCGACAGGGATTACAGCGGCATCGTTCCTCTTTTCAAGAGGCCGCAGCCGTACCCTTCTGTTTATACAATAGAAGAAATCCTGAAAATTGAAAACAGCGTAGACCGGGACTCCCCACATGGAAAGCGTGATTACGCAGTGCTGCTTCTTGCGACACGGCTAGGGATCAGGAGCGGGGACATCTCATCCATGACATTCCGGGAACTGGATTTTGGCAGGAACCTGATTCTGCTTACACAGCACAAAACCGGCGTTGACATTGAACTTCCCATGGTCCCGGATGTAAAGGCCGCCCTGAAACAGTATTTAGAGGAAGAACGGGCCTGCTATGACAGCCCGTATGTATTTCTCCGCATCGTTCCCCCTTACAGCCATATCTCTGTGCAGGCAATCACCAAGATCGTCAGGACTGCCATTATGGCAGCTGGAATTGATCCGGCGGGACGCAAACAGGGCGCACATGCTTTCCGGTCGTCCCTGGCAAGTTCCATGGTCAATGACAACATCCCTTATGAGGCGGTAAGGAAAGCCCTTGGGCATACAGACCAGAACGCCATCCAATCCTATGCCAGTCTGGATGTGGAGCAGCTGCGGAACTACGCCCTCCCGGTCATGGAGGCGACAGGTACATTTGCTGCTTTTCTGGAGGGGAGGTGGCGCCTGTCATGACACAGTTCCAGTCGGTTTTCAAACATGAGCTTGCAGAATATCTGGAAATCAGCCAGGGGACTGTCAGCGATGATACTTTGCGGAGTACACGCAGAACCCTTCTTTCGTTCGATTCACTGCTGGTGGCAGAAAACGCCGACAGGGTTACGGAAACAGCCATCAATCACTGGATCAGGGAACTCCAGCAGATAAACGCGCCCAAAACGGTCAGCGATAAGGTAAGCTATCTCCGCAAATTTTTGCGGTACCTTCAATACAAGGGGTACAGTGTTTTCATGCCCGCCTGCCCCAAAACATCAGACAGCTATGTCCCATATATTTTTTCGGACAGGGAAATCCAAACGCTTCTGTCCTGCGCCGACAGCTGGGCCAACAGGCATACAGACCCGAAAACCCGCCGGACGGACATGGAGTTCTGTATGCTGCTCCGGATGCTCCTTGGGTGCGGGTTCCGCCTGGGAGAACCGCTTGCCGCCAGGGTAAAAGATATAAATTTCCGCAATGGGACCATCCTGATCCGTCATGCCAAGAACAACAAACAGCGTGTTGTTCCAATGGACAGGACATTGACAGAGATGCTGGAAAGATACTGCATTGCTATGGGGATCAAAACAGAACCGGAAAGCTGTCTGTTCCCGGCAGCCAGGGGCCAAGAGTTTTCCGTCAGTAAAGGAACCTTTGATTTTCGGTTTAGGAACCTCTTGCGGGAAACCGGCCTGTATGTACAGGAAAAATCCCATTCCAGAGGGCAGTGCCTTCATTGCTTCCGTCACTATTTTGCCATCCATTCATTTGCGCAGGCAGAGAAAAACGGACGCCCGACAGATGACTCTGTTCCTTTCCTGTCAGTCTATCTTGGACACCATGACATGGACGAAACGGAGAAATATCTGAAATTCAGTGGTGATATGTTCCCTGAATATACGGAGCTGTTTGAAGATTATGCCGCTGGCGTATTCACGGAGGTGGCGTATGAGGAAAAATAAACTTCCTGAATTCATGCTCCTCCTGGAACAGTTTTTTACGGAATATATGCCGCTCTCGTCAGGGCTTTCCCCTAATACCACGAGATCCTATAAACATGCCTTCCGCCTTTTGTTCCAGTATGTTTATCAGGAAAAGAAGAAAAATGCTGGTGAAATCCTCTTCCGGGATTTGAATTTCGAGACTATTGACGGCTTCCTGAAATGGATCGAAGCAGAACGGGGATGCTCAGTATCCACAAGGAATCTCAGGCTTTCAGCATTGGCCTCTTTTGCCGGTTACGCACAGAACAGGAATTTTGAAGCAGCGACTGTGTTTGCAAATGCGGTGAAAAGAGTGCCTGTAAAAAAAGAGGCCGTCCAGCCGAGGACCACCTTTACGCTTGATGAAGTTTCAATCCTGCTCCGGCTTCCTGATCCCGGGAAACGGATGGGCTTCCGTGACCAGGTTCTTTTGAACCTGATGTATGCCAGCGGAGCCAGGGCACAGGAAATCTGCGATCTCAAAGTCAGGGACTTCCTGGCCGAGAAAAACCTCTATAAGCTTACAATTACTGGAAAGGGAAACAAAACCCGGAGGATCGTGATTGCAAGGCCTAGCGGAACTCTCCTGGAACGATATCTGGAGGAAACGGGAAAGGCCGGTCGGTTGGAGGCCTACATCTTTTCCAGCCAGACCCATCCGCAGATGAGCATTTCCTGTATTGAGGAGATTTATAAAAAATATATCATGCTCGCAAGAGCAGGGCATCCGGAAATGTTCCTTGAAAAACGCTACACCCCGCACACCATGAGGCATACGACCGCCACACATATGTTGGAAGCCGGGGTACCAATTATGGCAATCAAAAATTTCCTCGGACATTCCTCGATCTCCACAACAGAACGGTATGCTGAACTTTCACAGGGAACCGTAAACAGGCATATCCGGGATTGGAACGAAAAGTGGTTTTCCCATCAAAAAGAAAATCCTGTTACACAAAAGAAAGAGCATCAGCTCCCTGACTTCCTGAAATAGTTCTTACATTATCCGAGGCAACTTCTCTGAAAGCCTTTTATGCTGG
>CAJTVL010000198.1 GCA_910579425.1 uncultured Lachnospiraceae bacterium
TTTGTCGTTATGCCCTTTACTTTCTCTCTACCCACTACTTATTTGTTTCAAACTTGTGTCACTCCTATCTTTGGTATGCAATGGTAGGCACCAGTTTTACTCATTGCCTATTCAATCTACTGTGGTGTGACGCGGACGCACCTTAAAGGTGGTTCAACCTGCATAAAACGAATGCTGCGAATGAGGAGCTGGTTATCAGACTTATTTACGGACGCGAAGTCCAAGGAGGAATCCGATATACCGATTGCTCTCTACATTCTAACAGCTTAAGCAACAAGATGGGTAATTCCTTACTGGCTGTAAGGGATATTAACCATAAATATATTGTAGTAGGAGAAATCTTATGGAAAATCGAAAGGATCATCAAAATGCTTACAGTAGGCCAGTTACATTACAAAATATCATGAAATTTGCCGTCCCGACAATCGCCATGTCAGTTTTCATGGCGTTTTATACGATGGTGGACGGGCTGTTTGTATCAAACCTGATCGGTACGGGCGCGTTGTCCGCCATTAACCTGACCGCTCCGGTCATCCAGCTTGTAACGGCGGTTTCCACCATGCTGGCAACCGGCGGCAGCGCGGTCGTGATGAAAAAGATGGGAGAACAAAAGACTGAGGAAGCCAGGGAAGATTTTACATTCCTGATTCTGGTGAATGTGCTGGCAGGGGCGGCTATGTGCGTGCTGGGATATGTCCTGATGGAACCTGTTTTTAGCAAAATGGGGCTTTCGGCAGAGGTCATGGATTATTGTACCTCTTATCTTGGCCGTTACCTTTTATTTACGGTTCCCATCCTGCTGATGAATAATTTTACTCTCTATATGATTGCGGCTGAAAAGGCGGCTCTTTCCCTGATCTGTTCCGTAGCGGGCGGAGTATTGAATATGGTTCTTGATTATGTTTTTATCGCCCTTTTTGATATGGGGATCGGCGGTGCGGCCGTGGCGACGGGGCTTGGGTATTCGGTAACGGCAGTCGTCGGATTGTTCGTGTTCGGAAGGAGGGAAAGCCTGCTTCATTTTACGAAGCCTGCCTTCCGGTTCCAGATGCTTGCCAGTGCAGCCGCCAATGGATGCTCGGAGATGGCGACAGCCCTCGTTACCGGGATTATCACGATGATGTTCAACTGGACGATGCTTACGTTTGTCGGTGAGGACGGCGTTGCGGCCGTGACGATCATCATGTATGTGCTGACGTTCGCAAGTTCCCTCTATTCCGGGTATTCTTACGGCGTTGCGCCTATGATCAGTTACTATTATGGAGAGAAAAATCATGGAAAGTTAAAAAAACTCATTTCCTTAAGCCTTAAGATCATCACGGTTATTTCTATCGTGACAGCGGCGGTGTCTTTTGCGGCAACAAAGCCTTTGGTATCCATATTTACCAGTCCGAATCATCCGGTATATGGACTGGCTGTAACCGGGAACCGGCTCTGTGTCCTGGCGCTTTTATTTATCGGTTTTAATATTTTTGCCAGCGGGCTGTTCACGGCTTTGTCCAATGGGCTTGTCTCTGCGGTTCTTGCTTTTTCGCGCTCCTTTGTATTCATGATGATCGTCATGCTCGTATTGCCGGCGGTACTGGGGGTGAACGGCGTGTGGTTTGCGACGCCGGCGGCGGAGCTTATGGCGTTTGCCTTGTCTTCGTTTATGTTCTTAAGATACCGAAGGCGGTACCAATACTGAGAAGATTAGTCAGCCATCTGCTTTTCCTGCTGCTCGATCATCTTCTTAACCATAAATTTTTAAGTCAAGAAAAATCAGAAATTTATGATTTTTCTTGACTTAAAAAATTTTATGTGACATGATAAGTTGTAACCGTTGTGTGTGCCCTTAGGTATAATTTTGTATAAAGGGGGTTGTATATGAAAAGAAAAATCATGCAGAAATTGATCAATTGGAAAGGTAAGGGGAAGAACAGGAAACCTAGCGATATAGTCCCGTACCATCTTTGTCGCATCCTTGAACATATCTGCAAACAGGCCGCCGCCTAAAAAGGATTGATCACCCGGCTTTATCATAAGGTAATAGCCGACAGGAACCGGCAGTTTTCCTTTTGAAGAGATATGGGCGCGCAGCGCAGGGTTATATGGTGATTTGTCATGGCTGAACCGAGTGTCCCTTACAATCTTAAACGTAAGGTCTTTGGGGTTATTGTGTAAAATGCTTCCGTCAAATTCCCCGATTTCCAGTATCAATGTCTGCAATAAGTTTTCAAATTCAGCATTTGCTTTCTTATAATCGTCCTTGTGTGCATGATACCATTCACGGTTATTATTCATGCTTAATGATGATAAATAATTAATGATCGTTTGTGTATTCATAGTCTGCTGTCTCCTTTACGATTTCTGCACAATAGAAAGTTGGGTGGAATCTAAAAATTCCTGTATCAGATGCCTTATGCGTTCAGGAGACTGGTAGGTTTTACAGAACGAAAAGTCCTGCGATAAACCGTCAATATCCTCCATGGCATTTTTCACATCGATCATAGTCTGGATGGGGATTTCCGAAGCTTTCATATAATCCAGCTGTATCGGGTTCAGCCTTCGGCTCTGGATTGCGTAATTCACTCTGTCCTTGCATTTACATCTGCCGCCGCCGTATTCTCCGCAGTATTCACTTAAAAAATCCGCCATTTTCCTGCGTATCCGGGAAAGCCGCTGACGATAGGCTTCCGGGGTCATATCCAAAATATCCCCTGCGATCCGGCTGTCGATCTTAAACATAGTACCCAGAATGAAAATACATCGGCTCTCCGTATCAAGACATTGCAGCATTACATTTGTACAGGACATTTTCAGCTCTTCTGCTAAAATATCTTTTTCCACATTTTGTGTTAAATCCGGCACAGCCTGTACGTTCGCGTTTTCAATGTCGTTCCCATAATATTCAAAACTTAAGGGGTAGTGGGCGAACATATGCTTCTTGTAATTCTTCAGATGGTTCGCTGCGATACGGAATACCCATGTTGTAAAGGAACTGTCGCCTCTGAAAGAAGAAAGGTGCGTAATCATTTTTAACAGGATATCCTGTGTCGCGTCCTCCGCGTCTGCAAA
>CAJTVL010000199.1 GCA_910579425.1 uncultured Lachnospiraceae bacterium
ATTGAACAAAATCGCTGCGCGATGGCCTGCCAAGGCTGTGGCATAGCAATTTTCTGTTTTCTATAACAAAAACAGTGGAAAGCAAGTCCTAAAAGTAGTATTGTTAAGTCACCACAACGAAACAATCAAACAGGATCGACCTTCCCACTGCCTATGAAAAGAATACCATCCTTCCGCTTGGTTGGCAAGCGGTTTTATGACCCAAATGCGCCTCCGTGTAAAGCAGTGTTTTTGATTACTACTGATTTTACATGGAGGATTTTATTATGTACGAAAAATATTTAGAACAGCTTGAGGAAGCCGGAAAAATCCGTAACCTCAAAGAACATTCCATTACCTGCTATAAAAACTACGTCTCTTATTTCCTGAAATATCAGGGTAAGAATCCAGAACAACTTACCTGTCAGGATGTCAGGGCTTTTCTTCTTGCGAAAAAGGACGAAGGGCTGAAAGCCACCACCCTGAACCTTTATAATTCTGCCATCCGCTTTTTCTATCGGAATGTCCTGCATATCCTTTGGGATGACATTACAGTCCCGCGCATGATTCTGGAACACAAACTTCCAACTGTTTTGACGATTGATGAAATCGACCGTCTGTTGGGCGCTGTTGATGACATAAAATATAAAGCTATGTTTGCAACGATGTATTCTTCCGGAATGCGTGTTTCCGAAGTCATCCATCTGCATTATGATGATATTTCCCGCACAAATATGCAGATTCATGTTCGGGATACAAAGAACCGGATGGATCGCTATACGATTCTTTCCAAGCGGTGTCTGGATATCCTTACACAATACTGGTTTGAGAAAGGACGGCCCCGGGGAATCCTGTTCCCTAATAAATTTACCGGTAATTACCTGACTGTCAGTACTCTGGAACAGGTGATGCGCCGTGCTGTATCTGATGCTGAACTCCCAGCAGGAGCAACTCCCCACTGCCTCCGACACAGCTTTGCAACACATCTGATGGAGCAGGGCGTGGAACGGCAAAATATCCAGGCACTTCTTGGTCACCGTGATCCGAAATCTACGGAGGTTTATCTTCATGTCAGCAACAAATCCCTGATGGGAATCCAGAGTCCGTTTGACCGGAAAGAAGGTGCTGGCCATGAATAAGCCGACCGTACAGGATATTTTTCTGCGTTTTTATCCGGCATACATTGAAAAGTATTCCCCTTCCCCCGGGCAGGCAAAAGTTTCCCGGAACATCATGAACTGTAAAACCGGAGCTTATGGTGCAAATGTCAGCATATGTGGGGACTGTGGTACTGTTCAGATTCATTACAATTCCTGCCGCAACCGTTGTTGTCCCATGTGCCAGGCTGTCCCGAAGGAAATGTGGATGGATGCCCGCAGGGAAGATGTACTTGACGCCCCTTACTTTCATCTCGTATTTACAGTTCCGGATATCCTCAATCCGGTCATTTACAGTAATCAGAAGCAGCTGTATGATACCCTGTATCACGCCGCTTCTGCTACAATCAGTGAACTGGCGGCTGACCCAAAGCACCTTGGTGCTTCTGCTGGATATATCTGCATCCTGCATACATGGGGGTCTGAAATGAACTTTCATCCCCATATCCACACAATACTGCTCGGAGGAGGATTGACACAAAAAAATGAATGGAAGGATAACGGCACTGAATTTTTCCTTCCAATCCAGATCATTTCCAAAGTATTCCGTGGAAAATACATGGAAGAATTGAAAAACCTTTGGGAGACCGGTCAGCTCAAGTTTCACGGGACAGCCGAAAAATACCGTAACCATTACGCATTCAAAGAACTGCTTAATGCCTGTTATTCTACAGAGTGGATTCCTTATTGTAAGAAAGCCTTTAATGGCGCACAGTCTGTGATTGATTATCTTGGAAAATACACTCATCGGATTGCAATTAGTAATCATCGTATCATCTGTATGGATGAGGAAACCGTCACTTTTTCTGTGAAAGATTACCGGAACAAAGGGCAGTGGAAAGAGCTGACCCTTTCTGGCATTGAGTTCATACGGCGTTTTTTGATGCATGTCCCACCAAAGCGTTTTGTACGAATTCGGCATTACGGACTTCTTTGTTCCCGCAGCAAAAGAAAAAAGCTTACTTTATGCCGGAATCTTCTCGGATGCAGAAAATATATTTCAGAACTGCACGGTAAGGGAATGCCTGAAATATTGAAACATCTCTATGGCGTAAATGTCTGCATGTGTAAAGCCTGCGGCGGTAAACTTGGAAAGCCTCAGCTTCGGATACCACAAAGATGCTAAATATTTCATTTCCCAATAGTTTTTTGAAACCTCAAAATTTGAGGTTTTGTTGTCATGCCCATTTATCTGGAATCATTTGATTTCTATAGCTTCTGCACAGAAAATCCTGTATAATTATGGGTAAGAACAAAAGATTGAAAGTCCATAGGTAGTGGCTACCCGGACGCTTACTTTGTTCAATTAGGTCAAATCGAAAATGGTGTAAACGAAGGGGCAGTTCACTGGAATGCCAAAACTGCTTTTTCGTTTACCCCATCATCGATTCTAACCTAAAGAATTTTGATTTGTCTGCGTTGTTAAAAGCCCTGTCATAAGTTCTGGATACACTGTTTATGTCGAAAATACAGTGCCGAGAGCCATAATAGCCGCATTGGTGAAAGCATGTAAAATGATACAGCTCCAGAGGTTTTTATTGGATTTATAGTAGATAAATCCAAACGCGCAGCCAGTAAGGACATGTTCCGTCATAACCATTCTGAGTGAATACATTATGTTTCCGGCAGTATTGTCCCACAGATAATATGCAAACGGGAAATGGTATAGTCCAAACAGAATACCGGTGAGCAGTATGGCAAGGTACGGCTTTTTCAGTGAATCCATCATAGTTCTTTGCAGAATGCCCCTGAAGAAAACTTCTTCCGTAAACGCTGCTGTAAGTATCATCAGGCAAAAAAATACTGGAAGTTTTATTAATATTTGGAGAATATTCGTTATATTAAAACAAAATCCCCCTAAACCAAAGACAAGGATAA
>CAJTVL010000200.1 GCA_910579425.1 uncultured Lachnospiraceae bacterium
GTCGTCTGCGGAGTAAGTGGGAGCCTTTAAGTTTGACAGGTCGAAATTCTGTATGATGTCTGCCAGAGAGTCACGGCAAAGAGTGAGATATTTAACCAAAGCGTCCATCAGGGTTTCTTCTGTCACCAGATGGGCATGTTCACAAAACTGCTTTCCCTTTTTGTTGTAGGTGCCGCACACATAATATTTCCCACGGTTCGGGCGGTTGATTGCGGTCAGCTTTATGCCGCAGTCCTTACAGTACAGACACCCGGAAAAGAGGTTGATGTGTTTTTTCTGGCCCCGGTACTGGCTGTGATGGCGGCTGTCCTTCACCTCAAAGAGCAGCTTCATGGTATCGTCATCAAATATTTTCGGGTGGTGGTTCGGGAAAACATATTGCTGGTCTTTGGAAATCTTTTTGTCTTTGCCGTTGATGGTCATCCTCTCTCTTTTGTGGGTTCGCAGTACCCCGTTATGATAATCGTTAAAGAGCGTATCTTTTACCATGCCGTAGCTCCACGTATGGGCGACTTCCCGGTGATAGGGCAGGCCAAGGGCCTCGCAGCGTTCCTTTTGCAGCATGGTAGGCGTGGGGACGCCCCGGTCTGAAAGTATTTCCGCAATCTTTCGTATGCCGTTCCCTTCCAGATAAAGGTCTTTTTCAAGGTTCAGGATAGCGGCGGCTTCTTCATCAATTAAAATCATCTGCTTGTTCAGAGGGTGCCTGGTGTAACCGAATGGGGGAGCACATTTTAAAGTGCCGTTTTCCTGCTCCATTTTCTTGATTCGTTTTACCTTCCGGCTTGTGTTCTTCACATGGCGCTCATTATCCCATGTCTTGATTCCGATAATATCATCATCAGAGTAGAGGGAATCATAATTGTCATCAATCAGGACGACACGCTTTCCCTGTTCTTCCATTTCTTCGAGAAAAAGCAGTACCTTCGCATTGTGCCGTCCGATTCGTGAAAGGTCTTTCGCCACGATTACATCTATAGAGCCCAGATTAGCCATCATGTTCTGAAACTGGGGACGGTTGAAGGAATAGCCGGAAATGCCGTCGTCCTCGTAAATGTGGCGTACAATCATGTTGTTTTCTTCTGCATATTTCTGGATAATCAGTTTCTGATTTTCGATAGAGGAATAATTTCTCTTGTTATCGTCTCTGGAGAGGCGGACATAACCGTCTATCATTGTAGGAGTATGGATTGCTGTCATCATAAAAATCGTCCTCCTTAGCTTGCTTTCTAACTATATTTTACCATATAGGCAGGATAACACAATGTTGTCGCCGGTCAGTGAAAATGGTTGCGAACTACATCCCGCAATCCGTTTTCCATTGCCTGATTGCCCTCAATAATAGTAATGACCAGATAACCCCGTCTGCTAAGAGTTTCTTTTTTCCTTGCGATTTCAGAACTGTCAGAATCCATTTTTTGAAGTAAGTAGCAAACCTCCTTTTGCTTTCCTATGACAATCACCTCAAATTCTTGCTTCATACTATTGTATGAAAAGTCAGGCTTATCCTATCAATAAAACAGCTTTCTTCATACAAAATGACATGGCGTCCCGTTTCCTTTTTGTCCTGTGGGGAAACGCGAAAAGACGGCATCCGGTCAAGGGAATAATAGGCTTTGTGCCGGTATGTACGCAGACAGTAGGCCGCCTCCATGCGGTGGAATGCCGCCATTGCCTCCGCTGACTCGTCAGGCATTTCGAGAAAGGAATCCGCTGTATAGTACGGGTAAAAATCCCGCAGATTGATGATAGTCATCTTTTCCTCCGTTTCGGTGTTTGGTGAATGAGTTACCGAAACGGAAGCGGCGGGGAACGACACCGGGGCCGGGCTTCGGGCCAGGTTGGCCCGAGGCTGTCCCATGAGAACAGAAAAACACCCGGACAGCACAAGTTCAGGTGGGCGAGCTTTTTTGACGGTTCAGACAGTTGGGAAAGAAATAAGGATACAGCGATACCTCCTGCTGATACTATAAACCCTTGCATTATACGAGAGTAAAGAAATTTCTTGAATGTAAAATGACATAGGGTGATAGTATATGGAAGATTACGAAGGAAGGTTTGATTTTCACGGGCTGGGTCAGGCAATCCGGTAGCGGCCAGGGAGAAAGCCGCCGCCGCAAGCAGATTGATGTCCTTCTGAATCTCCTGGCAGGGAAGGGTCTGCTGGGCGGTCTGGGGCCCGGCCGTTTTCCACGCTCGGGGCTTTTTTGTGGCGCTTCGTCAGGTTGAAGGCCAGCTTGGTCTTGATACGGTTTAAATCGTTAGGCGCCGGCACATAGGCCATAAAAGCTTCCTTTCCGCCTCGGGCCAGGTTGGCCCAGAGCAACAAAAAACCGCCAGCGTCAGCCAGCGGTTCCAGCGTTACTATATTTTGTTTTATCCTTCGTTGTCATTCTGCGGCAGATCAGGAAACAGAATCCGAAGATAATCCCGTCTGCCGTAGAGAACACGGTCAATGTACACATCCTGCCCATTCACACGGTAGAAAACCATGTAATTTCCACCGGTGAGAAATCGGTAGTCGCTTTCTATATCTGTCACAGAGGACAGAGGAGTGCCGATTTCAGAAAAATTTTCCAGTTCGTCAACAGTGTCCATGATTTTGTTTACGGTGTTTTCAGCGGCTTGCGGATTACATAATTCAAAGGTAATATACTCCCAGATTTCGTCCAGGTCGTTCTGGGCTTCCGGGGAGTAGTGGATGTTATTCTTCATTTGCCTTTGCCCGGAAATGTGCTCTCACATCCGGGGACGAAAGCCATCCTTTTTCCTCTCCAGATTTTTTCCCTTTTGCAAGCTCGCCCATGAGCTTCAGGGTGGCCCGTGTTTTTTCATAGTCCTGTATGTCAATGATTGCATAGCGCCCGCGTCCGTTTTTGGTGAGAAAGACCGGTGCGCCCACAGATACGTCACGGAGCACATCACTGTAATTCCTCAAATCAGAGATTGGTTTGATATTCGGCATAATCACATTCTCCTTT
>CAJTVL010000201.1 GCA_910579425.1 uncultured Lachnospiraceae bacterium
CCTATGACCCTCTGCTTGTAAGGCAGATGCTCTCCCAGCTGAGCTAAGATCCCACACATTGGCCTTATCTCTGACCGCTCTGCTAGTATACTATTTTTGAAGCGGAGTTGTCAACATTTTTTTTCATTTTTTTCATAATTTTTCTTGTGAGCAGTTTTTTCGGCTTCGTCCTTACTTTTCTTTCTGTTTCCCTTTAATTTTTCCTGAAGTTTAAAGAGCAGCTCTAACGCCATCTGATTTGCTATTTGTCCCATAATGATACCTTACCCTTTCCCAATGTGAGCAGACCGGCAAAGGGATAACTGCCTTCCTCATCCGATGCTCCAACGCTTTTGGCGTATCCGTCCGCCCACAAATCAAAACCTTTTTCATCCAGCATAAGGGTTCCCTCCCATCTTATTCACATCCTGCAGCGCTATCCTTTTCCTGTCCCGACATTACTTGCTTTCTTTTGTCGGAGCCTGATCCGGAGGATATGCTTCCCGCTCTTTTCTTCTTGCACTTTAGCCCTGACTATGCTACACTCTTTTTGCATTGAATCCAGGTGTCCGAAATCGTCCCGACGGCGGGATGATGGTTCGGGTGAAAAGGGAAACAGGTGCAAATCCTGTGCGATCTCGTCGCTGTAATAAGAAAGTCCCCTGCGATACCACTGTTTCCGGTCCGCAAAGGCTTCTCCATTTCAGAGTTTCTGTCTCGGAAACCTCCCGAAGCTTTGAGAAGCGCTGTGAAGAGGAAATGGGAAGGTGCAGAGGGCGTTAACCCCTGAGCAGTCTGCCTGCCAGGCCGTTATGAATCTTTAAGCCAGAAGACCTGCCTGAATTTCAGTACGAAAGGATCACGAGGAATTGGTCATAGTACACGGCGAAGCAGCCACTTAAGCCTTACTATGCCCTTTTGCAGTATTTAAATTTCCCCCGTGCAGATTTTGCGCCGGAAATTTATCACGTGCAGAGGGTTTCTTTGTCTGGAATTCTTTCCTGCACAAATCAATTCCCCTGTGAGTCAATGTACCCAAACATTCAAACGGAGGAAAAAACATGTCACAATCAGAATCACCAAAAAACAACAAAAAACTTTTAATAGGGCTCCCTGTCCTGGTTGCCATAGCCGTGCTGTTCGGCGTGGTTTACACGCTTTTCGCTCCCAAGGCAGCAGCCGGAGCCAAAGAGCTTTCCATTGAAGTGGTGGATGATACAGCCTCTTCCCAGACCTATACGGTTCACACGGATGCACAGTACCTGCGCCAGGCCCTGGAAGAGACGGAAGGTCTGACCATTGAGGGCACCGAGTCTGAGTACGGATTGATGGTGGAAACCGTAAACGGACTGCGGGCAGACTATAACGCAGACGGCGCCTACTGGTCCTTTTATCTTGGAAATGAGTACTGCTCCTACGGAATCGACCAGCAGCCCGTGCAGGACGGGGAATCCTACAGAATCGTATACACCCTTGCGGAGTAACCCTGCCATGATGGGGAAACAGATTCCCTTTCCTCCGAAGCCGCCGCATTTGGAAAGGAGGTTCCGGCCATGAACAAAACCGTTTCCAGGCTTACCATACGGGATCTGGCGCTGATGGGCGCCATGACCTGCCTGCTCATCGTATCCGTACACGCACTGGCTCCCTTGCCCAATGTGGAGCCGGTGACCCTTCTTGTGATTCTTTTTACCCTTTTCTGGGAAAAAAGAGTGGCTTATATTCTTACGGCTTACCTTTTGCTTGAGGGGTGCTTTTATGGGTTCGGGCTTTGGTGGGTCATGTATGCCTACCTCTGGCCTCTTCTTGCGCTGCTGACTTTCCTCTGCCGCAGACAGAAATCCGTGTGGTTCTGGAGCCTTTTATCCGGCGCCTACGGTCTCTTTTTCGGAGCTCTGTGTTCTATTCCCTATTTCCTGATCGGAGGCCCCTCCATGGCCTTCACCTGGTGGGTAGCAGGGATTCCCTATGACCTGGTTCACTGTCTGTCCAACGGGATTCTCTGCATGGTGCTTTTTCGGCCTTTAAATCACGTGCTAAACCGTCTGAAAGCTTAGGGCCCGCTATCTGCAGCAGGCCCTGAAAAGTTTCCTTTCTGATTTACAGATCGTAATACATCTTAAATTCCGCCGGATTGGGAATCTGCTCCAATTTCTTAAGCTCCTCCCTTTTGCGCTCCACCCACACCTCAATCAGTCTCTGAGGAAATACGCCGCCCTTCGTCAGGTAGTCGTGATCCGCCTCCAAAGCATCCAAAGCCTCTCCCAAAGATTTTGGCAGGCCCTTGATCTTCTTCTGCTCTTCCTCCGATAAGGTATATAGATTGAAATCGTAAGGCCCCCACCCGTTTTCCGCCGGGTCGATCTGATTTTCAATACCGTCCAGGCCTGCCATCAAAATAGCCGCATAAGCATAATAAGGGTTGGCCGTGGCATCCGGATTGCGCAGTTCAAAGCGCTTGGTCTCCGGAGACTTGGCATAGGCAGGGATCCGGATCACCGCGCTGCGGTTGGAGGTTGCATAGCCGATGGTCACCGGCGCTTCATACCCCGGCACCAGACGCTTGAAAGAGTTGGTGGAAGGGTTGGTAAAGGCACACAGGGACGCGATATGCTTCAGCAAGCCTCCCATGAAATAATGAGCCGTCCTGCTCAGGCCCGAATAGCCTTCGGCGTCATAAAACAAAGGCTTTCCGTCCTTCATAAGCAGCATATGCACGTGCATCCCGCTGCCTGCCTCCTGATAGATGGGCTTGGGCAGGAAGGTTGCTGTTTTGCCATGCCGGGCCGCCATATTTTTGATAATGTCCTGAATCAGTGAAACTCAATTGCTTTGAACGCTGACAACTGCATATTTAATCA
>CAJTVL010000202.1 GCA_910579425.1 uncultured Lachnospiraceae bacterium
ACACAAGAAGGAACATTAAAAGCATTTATGATTTTAAGACAGGCTGTGTAAAAACGGAATGCCTGCACGAAGGCTGGCAGACCAGCGGGAGTGTAAAAGTAGTCAGGATGGCGTTCAACCTTTATTGCAATGGTACGCCGAGCGCCCTTGATTACGATGATGCGGAGAAACAGGTAGATGAGTGCAAACTTTATACAGTGGAGGAATTATTCTGCTGTGCCTATGCACCCTATTTTTGGCAGGCGATACAGATCAGGTATCCGGAATACGCAACCTATAACCACAGTCTGTACGCCATGTTTGGAGGACAGGATTGATGTTAAAAGTCAGGCTAATGGGAACAAAGAATGATATTAAATGGTTCGGGAGGATTTTACAGAGGAATCCTAAAATCGAAGTAACGGAGTTTTCCGATTTATTCTCAAATAAGGGAACAAAGAAATATTACCGGGCTTATGTGGAAGTTAAGAAAAGCAATGTAAAAGAAGAACAGTAGATAGCAAAGGAGAATGGAATCATGTGTAAAATAATCGCAATCGCAAACCAAAAAGGCGGTGTCGGCAAGACCACCACCACAAGCAACTTAGGGATAGGACTGGCAAAACAGGGAAAGAAAGTGCTGTTGATTGATGCGGACGCACAGGGCAGTCTGACAGCGAGCTTAGGATATACAGAACCGGATACTCTGGAAGTCACGCTTGCAACCATTATGGGGGATTTAATCAATGATGAAGAAGTAGAGCCGACAGAAGGTATCCTGCACCATGAGGAAGGGATAGACCTTATGCCGGGGAACATTGAATTATCCGGTCTGGAAGTTTCCCTTGTGAATGTTATGAGCCGGGAAATGATATTGAGGTCATACATAGAAATAGTCAGGAAGAATTACGATTATATCCTGATAGACTGTATGCCTTCGCTCGGTATGATTACCATAAATGCCCTTGCCTGCGCCGACAGCATTTTGATACCTGTACAGGCGGCATATCTGCCCGTTAAAGGCTTGCAGCAGCTTATTAAGACGGTTGGCAAGGTAAAGCGGAAGATGAACCCGAAACTGGAGATTGAGGGCATACTGCTGACAATGGTGGACAGCCGGACAAACTATGCAAAGGACATCAGCTCCATGCTGAAGGACGCCTATGGAAGCAGCGTAAGGATATTTACGAACATTATCCCTATTTCGGTAAGGGCGGCGGAGATTTCAGCGGAAGGTGTCAGTATTTATAAGCATGATCCAAAAGGGAAAGTAGCGGCAGCTTATGATTCTCTGACAAAGGAGGTGCTTGCAGATGGGCAGTAATAAGAGAGCCGGAAGCGCATCAAAAGTCAGGATAGATAAATTTGAAGATTTATTTGGCGGTTCTGCGGTTCAGGAAAGCTCCGCAGAGCAGATTATCAATGCACCTCTTACAGACCTGCATACGTTCAAAGACCACCCTTTCCGGGTGGAGGACGATGAGAAGATGGAGGAAACAACGGAGAGTATCCGCCAGTACGGGGTGCTTGTGCCGGGGATTGCAAGACCGAGGGCAGGCGGCGGCTATGAAATCATAGCCGGACACCGCCGCAAACGTGGCTCGGAGCTTGCCGGAAAGACGGAAATGCCTGTGGTTGTCCGCAACTACACCGATGATGAAGCTACGATTATCATGGTGGATTCCAATATCCAGCGGGAAGATATTTTACCGAGCGAAAAGGCGAGAGCCTACAAGATGAAATACGAAGCCATGAAGCATCAGGGGAAAAAGTCAGGCAGAAACACACTGGATGAGGTCGGGGAAGCTGCCGGGGAGAACGCTAAAAAGGTTCAGCGGTATATCTGGCTCTCCCGCCTGTCTGATGAACTACTTGCTATGGTGGACGGTAAAAAACTCGGTTTCTCACAGGGCGTTGACATTTCCTTTCTGGCAGAGGAAGCGCAAGGTTGGGTACAGGCAGTCATAGAGGAAAAAGGCTGCAACGTCAGCATGGCGCAGTCGGCAAAAATCAAGGAATATGGAAAGACAGGGGAGCTTACCCTTGCAATGGTGCGCCTGATACTGACGGAGGAAAAGCCGAAGGAACGGAAAGTGACGCTGAAAGCGGATAAAATCAGCGAATATTTTGCGGAGGATTGCAGCAGTGAGGAAATAGAGGGCATCATCATTCAGCTTTTGGATGAATGGAAGAAAAGACAATAGGAAGGAGGTCGGGCAGATTGGATGGCGGTTTGAAATTCGATTATTACTACGGTGCGGAAGCGGAGCAGTTTTCCTTTTACAGAGTGCCGAGGCTTTTGATAAAAGACAGGCGTTTCAAAGGCTTATCCAGTGATGCGAAACTCCTTTACGGTCTGATGCTTGACAGAATGGCATTATCCATAAAAAACGGCTGGTTTGATGATGAGAACAGGGCGTATATCCATTATACGGTGGAGAACATCATGGAGGATTTGGGATGCGCCAGAGCCACCTGCGCAAAGGTGCTTGCGGAGCTTGACAGCAAGAAAGGAATCGGTCTGATTGAGAAGAAAAGGCAGGGATTGGGCAAGCCGGACATCATATATGTCAAGAATTTTGTCCTTTCAGAGCCGCCTGCAGGTGGGGAAGGCACAGCAGGAGAACCCGCAGATACTGATGTTTCCACAGAAGTTCAAAAACTGAACTTCAAGAAGTATAAAAATCAGGATTCCAGAAGTTCAGAAATTGAACTTCTGGAAATTCAAAAACCAGACTTCAAGAGTTTCAAAAACCAGACTTCCGGAAGTTCAGAAAACGAACCTCTGGAAGTTCAAAAATCGAACCCTAATTATAACAATACTAATTATACCGATCTGAGTTATACCAATC
>CAJTVL010000203.1 GCA_910579425.1 uncultured Lachnospiraceae bacterium
AGATTCCAAAAAAGTACGGATAATCATAGGCTCCTTACCCCACCAGATGGGATAATAAAATGGAGCCTGTCTTTGTTATGCGTTGAAAACACGAACTTTTACGCAATACACAAATGTGTCTTGTGTTCCTTTTTCCTATTTTTATTTTACTGCTGACTACAATCTTTCGCAAATACTTATGCCGAATATTAACTCATGCCCATAAAACATATTACATGATTTCGTCAACTTTACTCTTAAACAGTAAGCGATCCACAACAGAGTGCCTAGATTCTAATTAGCTTCCATGAGATAATTACTCCAATAACTGTATAGCAGCGTTAGTGATAGTACTGTACAGTAATGTTAGGAGGTAGCATCATGGATCAGGTTACTAAAGTCAGAAAATATCTGAAACGGGAACAATGGTTAGCGCTCATTTCAGACTGTCAGTCCAGCGGAATGACCGTTACCGCATGGTGTAAACAAAACGATATCTGTGAGCAGACTTATTACCGCAACCTTAAGAAACTGCGGGAGGATGCCTGCTGTTCATTTCCTGTTCCGGCACAGCCCGGCAAGACTGCTGTTTTTAAACAATTACAGCTTCAGCAGCCTGTATCAGACGGAAATGCTGCCGTCCTGATACATCTTCCATATGCCACTTTGGAAGTGTATAATGGCGCTGGCAGGGAAACTCTGGAGGCTGTGCTTGCTGCACTGAAATCCACATGTTAGGCGATATCAAAGCTGCCGAACAGGTTTACATTGCCTGCGGTTACACTGATATGCGTAAATCGATTGATGGTCTTGCCGCACTGGTCAGGGAACAGTTCCGTATGGATCCTTTCTCTCCATCCCTGTTCCTGTTCTGCGGCCGTCGCTGTGACCGCATCAAGGCTCTGCTGTGGGAAGGGGACGGATTTGTCCTTCTGTATAAGCGTTTGGAGAATGGATCCTTCCAATGGCCACGGGAACCGGGTGAATTACAGCCTATTTCCTGGCAGCAATTCCGATGGCTGATGGAAGGATTAAAAATAGAACAAAAGTTAACAATAAATCCTGCAAAACCAGCTGATTTTTGTTGATTATTCATTCTGTAAAAGACCTGTATTTACTGGACTTAGAGTGCTTTTTACGGTATAATAAAAATACCAAAAAACATAGGGAAAGGCGCTTCGGTTATGAATACAAAAGATGCTTATATCAGGCAGCTTGAAAATCAAATATCGATGATGCAGAAACAGATTGATAACCTTACAGAACTTATCCTGATCATGCGTCAGGGCAAGTTTGGTGCATCCAGCGAGAAAACTCCGAAAGATGTTGTAGACGGGCAGCTGTCTCTTTTTGATGAAGCCGAAGTCTGTGCCGATGCATCCGTGCCGGAACCTGTTGCAAAAGAAGTCAGGGGATACTTCCGTAAGAATTCCCGGACAAAACGTGCAGAACTAATAAAAGACCTTCCCGTCCGCATCATTCCATGCAGCATACCAGAAGAAGAAAAAATCTGTCTCCAGTGTGGTTCCGTGCTGAAATTTTTAGGAACAGAAACCGTCCGTGAGGAACTGGAATACATTCCTGCAAAACTACAAATTGTCCGTTATACCAGGGAATCCTGCGAATGTCCAAAGTGCAGACGCACTGCCAGGCCATTCATTATGAAAGCACAGACACCGACTTCTTTAATGAACCATTCTCTGGCATCCCCCAGTTCGGTTGCCAATGTCATGTACCAGAAGTATGTTAACAGCGTGCCTCTTTACAGGCAGGAGAAAGACTGGGAGAATCTTGGCTTATCCTTAAAACGTGCCACCATGGCACACTGGATTATCCGATGTGCCGAGGATTACTTTATTCCCATCATAAAACATCTGAAAAAGGAACTCGTGGGACGTGAAGTACTTCATTGTGACGAAACACCAGTTCAGGTGCTTAAGGAGAATGGGAAAAAGCCACAGTCCAAATCCTATATGTGGCTTTACCGTACAGGCAATGATGATAAGTTTCCTGTCGTGCTTTATGATTACCAGCCATCCAGAAACGGTGGCCATGCCGTGGAATTTCTCAAAGAATTCCATGGATATCTTCATACCGACGGCTACTCCGGTTATAACAAACTGGAAGACATCACAAGATGTGGCTGCTGGGCCCACCTCAGACGGAAGTTTGTGGAAGCCGTTCCGGGAAAGAAGGCATCCGGGACACCGCCTACAGCCGCAGAAACCGGCAGGGATTACTGCGATAAACTCTTTCATATCGAAGACCAGCTGAAAGAATTATCAGCAGAAGAACGGTATTTGAAACGCCTCGAACTGGAAAAACCAGTTCTGGAGGCCTTTTGGTGCTGGCTGGATTCGGTACAGGCATTAAAAGGTTCTGCCCTTGGAAAAGCAGTTACCTATGCAGGGAACCAAAAACCATATATGGAGAACTATCTTTTGGATGGGAGATGTGCTCTCTCAAACAATGCCGCAGAGAATGCCATCCGGCCATTTACGGTTGGCCGAAAAAACTGGCTGTTCTCAGATACCTCTAAGGGAGCAGCAGCCAGTGCAGCCGTATATAGTATTATTGAAACCGCAAAAGCAAACAATCTCAATGTCTATACTTATTTGGAATATCTGCTGTTATATATGCCGGATACTGACTGGCAGAACCATCCTGAAGATTTGGATGATCTGATGCCATGGTCGAAAACAGTACAGGCAGAATGTAGAGCCTGAATATTCATGGTTAATATCTTACCAGCAATGGAATTACTTTTCTAGGCACCTTGTTATAAATCGCTTAC
>CAJTVL010000204.1 GCA_910579425.1 uncultured Lachnospiraceae bacterium
TCGTAAGCGCTCAATAATCCTACGAATGGACAAAATAAAACAGCCCCTACATAATGGACTGTAGGAACTGCAAGCATTTTACTCTACATTGTACCAGAACATCTGCCAATAACCTCCGGATTCCATGGGGCCAGCCTGGATAGTTCGCTGTCCGCCATCCTGGTCTCCGGCAGATGCTCAAGCAGATATTTCAGATATTTATAAATATTCAGGTTATGGGCTTTGGCCATCTCAACCATGGTATAAACCATGGCACTGGCATCCGCACCTTTGGGGGTATCGCTGAACAGCCAGTTGCGGCGGCCTACCGTGAACGGACGGATTGAATTCTCACTCAGATTGTTAGAAAAGCTGCACCTGCCGTCCTCAAGGTATGTCATGAACTGCTCTCTGTGATTTTGGGCATAGTTCACCGCTTTCTCAAAGCGCGTCCCTTTTTTCGGGGACTGCTGTGAGACCCATTCCCAGAAAGCGTCCAGCACTGGCATCTCTTTCTGGATCCGGTATTCTTTCCGCTGCTCGTGGCTGTGTCCTTTCTCATGGGACTGCCGTTCATACTCGAACAGCTTGTTGCAGTACTGCACCCCCTGGGCGGCAGGATTGCCGTAATCCAGCTCCTTCCCTTTCGGAACTGCCTCCACAAAGTACCTGCGCAGGTGCGCCCAGCAGCAGCACCGCTTCACATCCGGCAGGCCATTGTAGCCCTGGTAGCAGTCCGTCTCCAGATAGCCCTTGAAACCTTTTAAGAAGTCTGCCGCATTCAACCCTGCCCTGGTCTGCGTATACCGGTAGAGGATGATGGGCGGCAGGCCGTCCTCCCCGGTCCGGAACAGCCACATGAACGAGTCTGTCTCCGAATTCCGCTCCGGTTCCTTCAGCACCTGGACTCTTGTCTCATCTGCCATCAGGAACTGCCTCTTTATAAGTTCCCGGCGGAAATAGCCATACAGCGGAGAAAAATAATTCCCGGCGCAGTACAGGATCCAGTTTGCAAGCGTCGCCCTGCTCAAGATGACGCCCATCTGTTTCCAGTCCTGCTCCTGGCAGTACAGGGGCATGGAATTGGCATATTTCTGGTACATCGTCCATGCAACGGCGGATGCGGACGCATAGCTGTGGGGGATCATCGCCTCCGGCACATGTGCCTTGGCGAACCTTACGGCTTCCGCCATTGCCGGGGCCGTGGAACATACCGGACACTTTGCCGTCTCCCGGTAGATATTGATTACTTCGCCCCTGGCAGGGGTAAAACGGAATTCCCGACGGACAAACTCCTTCCCGATGGCTTCCATTTCCGCTCCGCATTCCGCACAGTATCTCTGTTCTTCGGAAAGGGGGATGACCTCATCCCTCGCAGGCACACCCTTAAAGATATCCGCATGGGTGCTCTTTGCCCTGCGGGCATGTTCTCTGACAATGCCTCCTTCCGCCTGTTCCCCTGCGGGGGATGCCTCCTGCTCAGCCTCATTGAAAAGGCTGAGCTGTCCTTCCACATTTTTAGACTTTTCACTGGATGTGCCGAAGAGTTTTTTCGTAAGATAATCGACCTTTTCATTCAGGACCGCCATTGCTTCATTATTAGAAGCAATGGTCTGGCGCAGGGAATCGATAAGCTCATTCTGGCTTCTGATTGTCATATTCAGTTGGCTGATCGTGTCCTTATACTCCATGATTCTGGAGTCCTTCGGGTCTTTTGCCATCTATCCCTGCCTCCTCTTCTGATGCTTTTATTGTACCATAGAAAGCATCTGGAGTGAAGCCTGGCAGGCCTTGTTTTTCGGGATATTCAGCTTTTTTGAGAAACCCGCCGGTGCTGTCAGGAGGCTTTGGGCGGAGGGATATCCCGATCATTTTCAGGCGGCCTGAACGCTTTGGGCTGTTCTATCTCCAGTCCTGACATGAGCCAGTCGAACTGCTTCCAGGAAATGCCCCTTGCCTCCTGGGAGTCCCTGGGCCACCGGAAGCGCCCCTGCGCCTCCATCCTCTTATAAAGGAGCAGGAACCCGTCACCTTCCCATAAAAGGGCCTTGATCCTGTCACAGCGTTTCCCGCAGAAAAGGTACAGGGCGCTGCGGCGGGGATCCATGTGGAGCTTTTCCTGCACGATCCCGCAGAGGCCGTCGATGGAACGCCTCATATCCGTGTAGCCGCAGACGATATAGATTTCGTCCGCAGCTGAAATGTCTCCTAACATGATCCGCCTCCGATCAGGCGGACGGTTTCTCTCAGCAGCGCCGGATCTGTCCCGTTGGGGATGCGCAGTACCATACCGGCTACGGATAGTTCCATGGCTGGAACCGGGAATGCCGGATACGCAGTCTCCAAAAGGGGAGGGGAGACATCCCGGCCCTGCCGGATGTCAGGCTCTATCCTGACGATTTCCTGTTTTGTGCTTACACGCTGGCTGTGAACTGGCTCCGGTATGTCCTGATATCCTTTCTGGCGGAGCCTGCGCACCCAGCCGTAGAATGTGCCTGGGCAGATGCCATTCTCCCTGCACCACTGGTGGTCCGTCAGGCCGCTGGAGCGGCATTCCATGACTAGACGGTACTGCTCTTTCGCTTTGACTGGCTTTGCTGGCATATATTGAACCTCCATAGGTATAGTGAAATGCTTGCGTTTGCAGAACTCTGGCACAATGCATAGGGTAAGATGCTTGCATTTCCACTATCCATTATGAAGCCGAATTAAACCCTTGTCACTCCGTCAGGATATTTTGCGCTTAC
>CAJTVL010000205.1 GCA_910579425.1 uncultured Lachnospiraceae bacterium
ATTTGAGAACAGAACATTTGTTCTGCGCTGTGGGAAGTTTTCCTTTCAGAACTGAGTCATAAAAGATATAGTTGATTTTTTTGTGGAAGTTCGTTAAAATAAGGGTATAAAAACGGGGATAGGAGAAATTCATATGGACGAACAGCGGACAGTACCCTTCGCGAACTATCCTTATGAAAGAGAATGGGGAGATTCAAACCGGATTACGAGGGAGTATTTCGACTCATTGCTTTTGGAAATGCGGCATCTGGATGGCAGGAAGCCGGATACGGCATTTACTTTGTATGGAGAAAACTTTGCTACGCCCATTATGACGGCGGCCTTATCTCATTTGGATCACATACGTGAAAACGGGATGGCGGAGATGGCGAAGGGAGCGTCAATGGCCGGCGCAGTCAACTGGGCAGGGATGGGGGATGAAGAAGAGCTTGCGGAGATTACGAAAACAGGTGCAAAAACCATCAAGATTATCAAGCCTTATGCCGATAATAATTTAATCTACGAAAAAATCGCCGCTGCACAGAAGTGCAGTGTGCTTGCAGTGGGGATGGATATAGACCATGCTTTTGATTCCCGGGGAGAGTATGACCGGGTGCGCGGATATGAGATGAAACCCAAAAGTATGGAAGAAATCCGGGAATTTGTCCGTGCATCTTCGGTTCCCTTTGTGATAAAGGGGGTTTTGAGCGAGCGGGACGCTTATAAAGCGTTAGAGGCCGGCGCACAGGGGATTGTGGTATCCCATCATCACGGTATTATGAATTACGCCGTGCCGCCTCTCATGATCCTGCCGGACATTTTGAAGGTGACAGCGGGCCAGATCCCTGTATTTGCAGACTGTGGGATTACCACGGGAGCGGATGTCTTCAAGGCATTGGCGCTTGGCGCCACGGCAGTCTGCGCAGGGCGTGTATTATTAAAATTTTTAGAGAAAGAGGGAGGAGAAGGAGTCTGCAGAGGGATTGAACAGATGAACGACGAATTAAAGGGAATCATGGCAAAAACAGGATGCTGTGATCTTTCCCATATGGATAAGACGGTAATTCGGAGAAAATTTGGTTGACTGAGAGTTAGAAGTGGAGATTTATGATGAAAAAAAATACGATACTTATCGTGGAAGATGTGTTAATCAACCGCATGATGCTGGCAGAGATTTTTAATGATGAGTATGAGATTCTTGAGGCCGAAAACGGCGAGGAAGGCCTTAAGCTTCTGACAGAGAATTTCTCATCCATAGTGGCGGTGCTGCTGGATATAGTGATGCCCGTGATGGACGGATTCCAGGTGTTGGAGGAATTGAACAGGCAGAACCTGATTTCAAAGGTGCCGATCATTATGATCACAGGTGAAAATTCGGTGGAATATGAGCGCCGGGGATACGAATACGGTGTTGTGGACTATATACATAAGCCCTATTACGCGCCGGTGGTCAAGCAGATGATCAAAAACAATATTAATCTGTATGCCTATAAGGCGGATCTGGAATCTCTGGTTAAGATACAGACTGCGGAGCTGCAGGAGCAGAATAAGCTGCTCAAGGAGCAGGCGGAAAAGCTGCGCAAGACCAATGACGTTATGATCGATGCCATGAGCAACGTAGTGGAATTCAGGAATATGGAATCCGGGCAGCATGTCAAGAGAATCCGTGTGTTTACCAAGGCTCTGGCGGAAGAAATCATGAAACGTTTTCCGGAGTATGAGCTGACGCCCCATAAGATTGAGATTATCAACCAGGCGGCGGCCATGCATGACATAGGGAAGATTACGGTGCCGGACAATATCCTTTTAAAGCCGGGCAGGCTTACCGCGGAGGAATTTGAGGTCATGAAGGCTCATACCTCGAGGGGGTCTGAGATGATTGCCACCTTTGTTCATCTGGAGGATGAGGAATATTACAATTATTGCTATGATATTTGCAGGCACCACCATGAAAGGTTTGACGGAAGAGGCTATCCCGACGGACTGAAAGGGGATGAGATTGGAATTGCTCCCCAGATTGTGTCTGTTGCCGATGTTTTTGACGCGCTGGTAACAGAGAGGGTTTATAAGAAAGCCTTCGACAGGGAAACTGCTTACCAGATGATTCTCAATGGAGAGTGCGGATGCTTTTCTCCTAAGCTTTTGGAAGCTTTTGAGGCTGTGAAGGAAGAATTTTACAGGCTGATTGATCATCATAAATAGAAAGAACGGATGTCCGGCGAAGCCAGGCATCCGTTTTAACAGAAGGGCAGTTCGCGCAGCGCACTGTCCGTTTTTTACCGGTGTTCCAGAATATAATCCAGCAGGCGGTGGGCCACTTCCTCTTTGCTCAGAAGGGGAAGCTGAACTGTGTCTGTGGGGGACAAAAGGGTTACGATATTGGTATCGGTTCCAAACCCGGCCCCCTGCTCCTTCAGGTTGTTGGCTACGATCAGATCCAGATTCTTTTTCCTCAGCTTTTCCCGGGAATTTTCAAGCATGTTTTCCGTTTCCATGGAAAATCCGCACAGAAACTGCCCCTGCATTTTGTGTGCTCCCAGGAATCCAAGAATATCTTCCGTGCGTTCCAGCTCGATATTTAAGCCGGAGTCGCTTTTTTTCATTTTCTCGTCGGCAGTATATTTCGGGCGGTAATCGGCCACTGCCGCGGCTTTGATGATAATATCCTGGTCCCGGGCCCGTTCCTTCACCGCGCGGGCCATATCGGCGGCGGAGACGATCTCCACAGTG
>CAJTVL010000206.1 GCA_910579425.1 uncultured Lachnospiraceae bacterium
TACCGCCCTCTCAAACGCAATGTTTGTCCAAATAATCTTTCCATCCTCATCCAACAGCGCATGGGGAAGATCCAGATCTCTGAGCAGCCGCCTCTGTATCTGCCCGTATTGGGTGGCAAAGCTGATCAGCTCATTCATAATAATCGGCTTGTTATAGAGGAACAGTGACAATACCACCGCATAATAAAAAATATCAAAGCATGCAAGGATCAGTCCCGCCCTATAATCGATCACAAAAATTCCCAATGTCACAAGAATCAGTAAAATACCTAAATATATCGATGTCTGCAAATATTTTTTTAATCTGCCTTTTAATTTTATACTGTTTTTCATATAATTACCTTTTCCATCCGATTCTACATTAGTATCCTTGCGGCATATAATTTAACAGCGCCCTTTCTAATGTGAGAAAATATATCGTTTATAGTATAGCATTTTTTTCCTTGAAGTTCCACAATATTATTTTGCACTTTAAACGCATTTTATGTCGAATTTCGCTACCAATCATAGAAAATTTGATAAAAACCTGTCCTATATGAAAAAATGGGGCTGTCGGTTAATGCCGATTTTGGCCCCTGATTCCTAAGAAAAAGAGAATCCCATGAAATTCAGGCTTTTCCAAATCCTGACATTCCGTGGGATTCCTTCTTTTCTTTTCGCTGAACTTATTTTAGGGCGCAATACCCCCTTGACCTTATTTTTTTCAGGTATCCTTTTCCCTAAGCTGTTTTCTGCTCTGTTTTTCCCTCGTATTTTTCTATTTCCTGATGAAGGAACCGGTGATATTTATTGATATTCCGACCGATCGCGTACAGCATAAACTCTTTATATACTTTTTCGCAGCTACGATAATTAAAACGCCGGAACCCTTCGTTTTCCTTGATGTCTCCAAAGTGCCCTTCTGTCTGGATGGATCTGATCTGGCGCTTCAGGATTCCTTTCTCACTCTGGATGTTTGCCTGGGATTCCTCCTTCAGTTCTTCCCAACGCTCATTGATCTTCATGATTTTGTTCCGGTCTGCATTCTTTTCTGCATTGTATTTATACAGGCAGCGGGACTTATGTTCACACCCGCTACAGTCTGCACACCCATATACTTCGAATGTCTGGGTATATCCTTCCTGCTCTTTGGTTTCTGTCCGGATATGACGCAGCTGCCTTCCATCATGACAGACATAGTAATGCTCATCCTCAAAGATCCGGTATGTCATGTTATAATACTTGCCGGTGTCCTCCGTATAAGCACGTGTCTTTCTTTTTTCATGATCCTGAAGTTTGATATAGCTGGCAATCTGATGCTCTTTCAGGTATAGCAGGTTCTTTTCGCTGCAATAACCGCTGTCAGCAGTCACTTCTTCCAGCACTTCACCAAAAGCCATCCGATGCTTCTCCATTACCGGGATCAGTGTATTGTAATCGGTGCGGTCATTGCTTACATAGCCGTGGATAATGAAATAGTTCTCTACTGCGATCTGGACATTATATGCCGGTTTTAGCTGGCCATTGAGCATATGGTCTTCTTTCATCCGCATAAAGGTCGCTTCCAGGTCCGTTTTGGAATAGCTGTTGCGCTCTTTCCCCATGATCTCAAAGCATTCCTTATATCCCATCAAGCGTTTCCCGCATTCTTCCAGTTCTTCATAAAGCTGCTGGATCTGTGGTTTCCTTTGTCCTTTTCCATAAACAAACCCGATATTTTCTCTCTCAGCGATCCGGATAAGATCTTTCTGGAGCTTTAAAATTTCCAGCGGGGAACAATGATCGATCTCTATGACTGTATTATTAGACAGTTTCTTGTGTTTTGTCAGTTTCCGTTTCCGGTTTTCTGCGATCACACGTCTGACTTTTTCCATGCCCTCTATGACAAACATCCGGGCATCCCCAAGATCGTATTTCGGTCCATATCCGTTTTCCTGTAAAAACGTATTATACTTTGTATAAAGAGCATCTATGGTATCCAGCAGGCCGGCCAGATGATAATTGATGCTTCCACGCCAGACAAAGGTATACCGGTTGGCATTGGCTTCTATTTTTGTTCCATCTATAAAAAGCTCTTTGAGCGTGACCAGACCTTCTTTTTCCAGACGGCGCAGGAACTGGTAGTTGAGTCCATCCAGCACTTGTGCAGTCAGTTTTTTCCCTTTAAAATCATAAAAAGCATCCCTCTTTGGTTTCTGTCCCCTGGTCAGCCAGATGAAAGCCAGATCCCTTTCACATAACTCCACGATACGGTCAACAGCCCTCACCCCACGCATGTTTGCATAGGTAACAACAGCATACATCATAATCGGGTTGTACCCTGTTCTGCCCTTATCCGAATAACAGGCCAGCAGGCCTGAGAAGTCCAATTCCTCCATCACTTTTTTAAGGGTATAGACGGGATCATCGTCAGGTAAACACAATTCGAAAAAGCTGAAGTTAATTTTCTGTTGCCCGAATTCAAAAAAATCGTTATAATAATCTTGCTTAAACATAGTTACATTATAACATGTAACGGAGAGAAAGATGGTTGTCGTTAGCCATCTTTTTTTCTGTTTTTAAGATTCAGGGACAGGTGTAACTTTCACAAGTCGCACCTGCCCCTGTTTTGCTTAGGGCTATCTATTTCCCGACAGCCCCTTTTCTTATTTGTGTTTTATGAAAAAATGGAATGAATGAGTGGGATTTCGCCGT
>CAJTVL010000207.1 GCA_910579425.1 uncultured Lachnospiraceae bacterium
ACTGGTAAAATAAATGGAGGATATGTTCCTTTATTCCGTTCATGCGTTTATTCTGCACTTGTCCGGGGATTTGTTGAATTTCAAAAAGGGCGCGGGCTTGTCTCTTTCCGTATAAAAGCAGTCCCAGTCTACCCCTTGCGTGAACCGGTCCAGCATCCTATATAGATCCTCTGTTGAGTTGATAAAGTTCATATCAGTTCCTCCGCTTCTTCTTTTAGTAAAATACCACAGGTCTGTGAAGCTTTCTTAGCTATTGCCTGCTTTTTCGCTTCCCCGTAAAATCCCTGGAAACAATCTGAAACACACACACCGAATCCGCCTGCGCCCTGGTAAATTCCGCCTTTTTCCCTGTCTGATGCTCAAACATTTTGCCGAGGGCATACCTTTTTTCATCAGGATCCTCTATAAACTGCGCCGTTCCGTTTCCGATGATACTGGAAAAATAATACCCGCAGTTACACGGGATTTCTGTCTGTACCGGCTCTCCCTCGCAAAAAACAGTAAAGCATACCCTGTTATTGCGTCTTAAAATATCTGTTTTTCTCCCCTCTTTGGCGCAGTGAAAATAGAGGATCAGAGCATCCCCCTTTAGTTCATAGCCATAGCTTAAGGGCACCACATAGGGCGTCTGCTCATCCGCCATGGCTATACTGGCCGTCCTGCACAGATCCAGTATATCCGTTATCGCTTTAATATCGCTTACTTCTCTGTCTTTCCTTCTCATTTTCCCTCCCTGTGCTCATCAGCTTTCCGCTTTCTCTATCGCGAGCCCATAAACAAATAGCACACTCCATAGTCCATGGGCTCTATATCAATAAACTCAAACCCTTCCGGAACCTGGGTATCTGTCGGGAAAAACATGCCGATCCAGCGCCGGGGCCTACCGTCTGCTATCTGTACCGCACCGATATAGGCATCCCCGTTAAAAGCAAGAGGCTGTTTTTCCTCCAATACCGAAAACCAGTCGTTTTCCCACCACTGCTCCCAATTTGCGCTGCCTTCATAGCGCTTGCCAATGAGGCGCGCCGTCCTCATAGCGGAGAATATCCGCATTTCATGGATAATGGTCATGAACCCTTCTTTATCCGCGGCAATATCACTTGCATTTGTTTTCGCCCCGCTTATGATACGTCATTCGTTTTATTCCCGGCTGAAGCTGCCGCAGACGCAGCAAACAGACTAAAGGCGACAAGCACTGTCAGGCAGGACAGGAAGAAGGAAACAGGTATCGTTCGTTTTGTATTCATAATTACAATACTCCTTAACCATTTGTCAATAGTCCTTGTATAAAAACTCAGAATAAACGCATGAACAGATATTCTCTAAATACCATCCCATTATTTAGTCAGTTCGTCAATGTCCCTTTGAGGGCCGCATCGATGAAGGCACTTCCCGAAAGATTGACCCTGCCCTTGAGGAACAGATGTCTCCCAGTATAATCAGAAGATCCATTCTTCACTGAACGGAAAGAGCCCACAGGAACGTTACTTTAGCGAACCGGACTGTTTTCACCGCTTGCCGGAAGATAAGATCGATCAGTTGTTCTTACTGGAGTTAGAGCGTCGTGTTTCCATTGACTGCGTGGTCACGATCGATCACATCGAGTATGAGGTTGATTACCGTTTTGCAAAACAGAGGGTCAAACTGCGCTATTCTCCTGACATGGAATCTATCTATGTCGTTGAAGCAGACGGCACGCTTACCCCGATCCGCCTTTTAAACAAGGTTCAAAACGCTGATATCAAACGTGAAAAACCACGCCTTTATGGAGGTGATGACTAATGGATTATACGATCCGCTATGGTTTGGAATTCAATCCTTTCCTAAAAAATTCCAAAGAAATCTTTGTATCCACAGACGAGTCCAAAGAAGTCTTGTTCCGGCTCGACTATCTTGCAAAAACAAAGGGCTTTGGACTGCTTACCGGCAGCCCCGGCCGTGGAAAAACAACTGCGGTCAGATACTGGGCACAAACCTTAAATCCCTCACAATACAAAGTGGTCTATACCTGTTTTTCCACTTTTAGTCCCAATGATTTTTATCGAAATCTTGCCACGGAACTTGGTGCACAGGCCCATTATCGAAAACCAGATAACTTCCGGGTAATTCAGGAAGAACTCACAAGACTCTCTGTTGAGAAAAGGAAAACCCCGGTAATTTGCATTTACAAAAGAAGAAGGCAGATCTTATATCCTCGAAAAGCTTCAAGGAGCAGGTGCAGCCAGGGCAATCTTTGAAGACGCAGCACTTGAAGCCATCTTAAATGCATCTGATGGGACACCTCGTATTATCAACAATCTATGCAATAGTTGTCTTCTGATTGGAGACTCTGGAAAAAGTGGCATGATCACTGCAGAGATCGTCATGCAGGCGATCATCAATAATGAGATTTAGCAGTAAAAGCAGGGCAGCCTGCTTTTATTGTACTTCCCTGGATCTCTTAATCTGCATCATTTTTTATGTCGATCAGATAACTTGCAGATGTTGGGGCAGACCAGCAGGGAAACCATGAGCGACAAAATCAAGCGTATGCTGAAAAATGAGATACGGCAGATGTGAAAAAGCGATAACGGAAACAGGCCGGGATTCAGAAATGCGAGGCGCTATGCGTCTGATCCC
>CAJTVL010000208.1 GCA_910579425.1 uncultured Lachnospiraceae bacterium
ATGAGCCGGTATTCCTGTATCTGCTGGCAAAGAAAAACAACGCCATGCGGCAGAAGGAATACCAAAAACTTCAGCAGGCTGTTGAGAACGGCACAAAGCGGATAGCGGAAATCGACAGGCTGATTGAAAAGGTGTTTGAGCAGAACGCAGGCGGCATCCTCTCCGATGAACGGTTTGCTAAAATGCTCCAAAGCTATGAAAAGGAGCAGAAATTATTGACGCAGGAAGTGGAAGAAAACCGCCAGACCTTGCAGGACGCCGAACAGCAGATAGTGGATTTAAGGCTTGTCTTACGCACTTTGCGGGAGATGACCGACATTAAGGAGCTTACCCCTACGCTTGTCAATTCGCTGATTGAGCGTATCGAAGTCCACAACAGCGACAAGTCCAGCGGACATTGCCATGTGAAGGTGGATATTTACTTTACGGCGGTGGGCATGATAGACATTCCCACGGAAAAAGAAATCCTTGCCACAATGGAAGAAATACGGAACAATCCACAGGACTTCAAATTTGTGGCATAACAAAAGGATACGGTGTAACTCCTTTTACAGAGTTACGCCATAACCTACATAAAAACATCCTTATCTGGCGACAGCAAAGGCTCTGTAACCTCTACGGTTATAGGAGATACATATTCTGTTAAATGGATATTCTACTTCTGGTTTCATAGTGAGAAGCAGCGTTACAGAGTGTTATTAAGAGATATTTCTTTTTCAAGACATTGCATAATATAACTACCATATCCTTTTTTCTGAAAATTTCTGGTTTTGCTGCCACAAGCTTGACAATATACCCAATCTATTACAATTTTATTATTTAAGCACATTTGCAACCTCCCATCGCCTGCATTCTTCCCTTGCTGTAACGGTAAAGGTTGTCCGGTAACCGGATATTGTTTATTCCACAAACTGTTTCTCATCTATGACCTCCACTTTGCTTAAATCACTGACCCACGCCGTATAGCTGCAGCCCCCTTCGCTCATGGCAGACGAGGAAAGCAGCCTTTACCTGTCATTATGCTGTAATGTCCGTACAGTAACATCCATCTTTTTTGCAGCTTCGCCAACAGTCATATAGATTTTTGGTATCGCTTTATTTTCGTCCATGTCTCACCTCCTGCTCGTAGTATATCTCATTATGTTTCATCACAATCAAGTGTTTTAGAGATTTTTATCGCATATGCGTCTTCAGAAAAATATGCCCGGATCTTGTTCATACTTCCTATTACATTTCCCTCAGCCCATTTAACCGGATTTGATCCAGCTCCTCTGCATTCAGGCACCCAGCTTCAAATAGTTTTAGATATTCTTTTGACACGTCACTGTCAAAAATCAACACATCATCCGAATTTATGGTCACGTCTAACCCGCCCCTGTATAATCTCCGGATGGGGTGGTGCGCCATCTCCTTTATTCGCCCCAGCAAAAGGTTGCTGCTGGGCGTCAGGTTAAGGCGTATTCCCCTGTCTTTTAGGAACTGTATGGCCTCCTCCGATTCCGCCGCCGCGATGCCATGCTGCACTTCATCAAGCCGCAATGCCTCCACGCCGCGGACAACGTCCTCTGCTGTTCCCCACTCACCAATGTGGGCTTTTAGGCAAAGCCCCTCTTCTTTTGCTCTCCTGTATATGGGGATAAAATTTTCAATCGGCTGTGCCAGTTCGTCCCCATACAGGTCAATGGAGTAGAATTCCGGGTGCCCCCAGAAATGTTTCAGGCACCCCTCCAGATAATCCACAGGGCAATGCCTGGATAATCCGATCTGGAGCCGCAGGCAAACCTCCGGCGCAATCCGCTCGTTGATTTCCTGGAATGTCTCTATCAGTTCCACAATATCATTATGGAAAAACTCATTTAACCCCCAGACATCTTCTCCTATCTCCAAGATCGCAATGCCGTCATGCTTTGCCTGGGCAAAAGTTGCCTCTATAAGAAATTTACGCATGTTGCTGCCAGAGAATCTCTCACCAATGTATCTGCTGTTCCAATCATCCATTTCCCGCATGGAAGCCAGGGGCTTTTTAATCGGCTTAATAAGAATCTGCTTCTGCTCATATAGATATGCCCTGCTCCCCCCAAGAACAAAATGGTTATGCAGATCTGCTTTTGGCACTTCTCTTATAGCAGCAAGGTCATTATCCTTTAAAGCTGTTATAAACTTTCTTGAATCTCCTGCCATGGTTCCTCCATTTCCTCTGCTGGACAGCACAGCTTACTTTAAATATGCTGTTCTCCATTGCCCGACCCTTTTTTTAATCCTTTTCCAAGCCATCCGGGTCCAACTTTCCAGTGGAAAGCATTTGCCAGACACAGTGTATCAGGTAGCTGTCAATCTCCCTGTCCGGAAGGATATGGACAATATCCTGAAAGCCAACATTATCCGCCCTGACAGGCATTGTGTACCACTGGACGTCTATCTGCTTCTGGAGAGAAAAGTATTCCCCGTAAGTGAACTCTTCTCCGCTGTTATTGGCAATCAATATCGTAATCTCACTTGTCCCAATGTCCTCGACGGTGTGGACACCCCCCTCTGTGTCCTCTGCGCACAGCTCATCCGCATCAAAAGAGGACAGGCAATGGTTCAGGCCACTTTTACAATACAAATCTGGGTTG
>CAJTVL010000209.1 GCA_910579425.1 uncultured Lachnospiraceae bacterium
CATTGTACCAAACCGCTAGTGCGGTGGCTAGCCCTAGGTACGTGATTCCACTACTTTTTCAAAATTTTTTCGTTTTCTCAAAATAAAAGTAGCAGTTTTTTGGTTTATGTTGTATTGTTGAGTTACCACACACAACTGCAAACATAACCCCAAAAACTGCTATGTTTATATTATCATGGATTTTCAAACTCAACAACTCTATATTTCATTTTTTTGCCCGCCCGCCACCTCTTTTGTGATTTTTCCTGTTCACTCTATCAAAATCACACCGAGGAGGTTCCATTATGGACAATTATTTAGATTCTTTCAGGGAAATGATCTCCCTTCGCGGCCTTACCGCCCACACACTTAAAAATTACTGCACTTATATCCGTGCCTACCTTGATTATCTCTCCAGCGTACTCCGCAAGCTTCCGGAGGATGTTTCCTGGGATGAACTCCGTGTTTATATCCGCTGGCTAAAGCGTTCCAGAAATCTTTCTGACCGCACGGTCAACTGTGCCATTTCACAGTTGCGTTTTTTTACCCTTTATGTCCTTCATAAGCCATGGGACGATACCCAGCTTCCCATGCGTAAGTTTGATGAATACCTCCCCTTTGTCCCTTCCAAAGAGGAAGTTTCCATCCTGATCGACGCCATGCCCGACCTCAAGCAGAAGGCTATGGTCTCCCTCATGTATTCCTCCGGTCTGCGCATCGGCGAAGTCTGCCATTTACGGTATGAGGACATTGAACGCAAAAATATGCGTATCCATATCCGTCACGGAAAGAATCGTTCCGACCGTTATGCCATCCTTTCTAAAAGGGCTCTGGATATCCTCACTTCCTACTGGTTTGCCTTTGGCAGGCCAAGAGGCTGGCTTTTCCCAAAGCAGACCTGCCCGGATAAACCCATTGATACATTTTACCTTTCCCGGCATATCCATGCTGTGGAGCGCTCACTCGGCTGGGAAGAACGGATCACCTGCCATTCCCTGCGCCACGCCTTTGGCACCCATCTGTATGAGGGCGGTACAGACCTGCTTACCATAAAAGCCCTGCTCGGACATAAATCTTTAAATTCCACTACGATTTATGTCCACCTGGCTTCTAACGGTACACATACTGCCATAAGCCCCTTTGACCGGATGGAGGGTGTTTCCCATGAGTAATTCCCAAATCCAGAGGATCTGGCAGTTCTCTTACGGGGAGTACACTTCTTCCGGGAGTTTCCAGTCGGATATCCAGCGTAAGGCATCCTATGCTGTTTTAAACTGTAAATCCGGCAGACTCGGCGTAAATATTTCACAGTGTCCGGATTGCGGCCATATAGAGGTCCGCAATAATTCCTGCCGGAACAGAAACTGTCCGAGCTGCCAGGCTGTTAATAAGGAAATCTGGGTGGATAAGCGCAGGGCTGAGGTGATCGACGCGCCCTATTTCCATGTGGTGTTTACCACTCCCCACGAATTAAACAGCCTCTTTTATTGCAACCAGCAGCTCCTTTATGGGCTGCTCCACAAATGCTGCGCCGAAACACTCCTGGAACTGTCCGCAGATCAAAAATACCTAGGTGCAGTCCCCGGCATCATCCAGGTACTCCATACCTGGGATCAGGAGATGCTTTACCATGTACATATGCATTGCATTATCTCTGGCGGCGGGCTCACCCAGGACCATAAAATACGGAAAACAAAGAAAAGCTTCTTTCTCCCCGTAAAAGTCCTCAGGAATAAATTCAAGGGAAAATTCCTTGCAGCACTTGATGCCCTTTATCAAAGCGCCAGCCTGGAGTTTTCCGCTTCCTGCGAAGAACTGCGCAGTTCCTATGAATGGGCCGCATTCCGCAATTCCCTTTACGAAAAGGACTGGTGCCCATACATTAAGGAAACCTTTAACAGATTTGGCAATGCCCTGGAATATCTTGGACGATACACCCATAAGATTGCCATTTCAAACAGCCGTATCCTGGATGTGGATGAACAGGAAACCACTTTTTCTGCCAGAGGAAAAAGGCCCGGCAATCCGCGTAGAACCATCACCCTGGAAAACACGGAATTCATCCGGCGTTACCTGATGCATGTGCTCCCTCCCGGTTTTCAGAAGATCCGCTATTACGGCTTTTTAAATAACCGGTATAAAAGCAAGAACCTGAAACTGATCTTCAAAATCCAGGGAGGACAGCGGTTTAAAGAAAGGTATGCCGGACTATCTATAGGAGAGCTGCTGGCTGTGGTCTGGAAGATTGATATACGCATTTGTCCGGAATGCGGGCGCCACAGGATGCAACAGGCCGGAAGGACATATGGTTCATCCTGATACAAACTTTTTCTTACTGAATAAATTTTTTAAAAGCCTCCGCAAGAAGGCTTGCGAAGCATGCCTTTTTACCGGATATATTTGTAAATCTACACAAAAAACAGATGCTTATGCCAGGAAGTACCTGCAAAATCTGTGCAGTTTCACTAACTGTGAAAAATACTTCCTCCATACACATATTGGCTAAAGGTCCGCAGTCTGGTACAATCGGAAAGAATCACATTCAGGGCAGTTTTATCTTTTGTATAAAGCTGCTCTTTTCGTCTGCCCTGAATCTGATACTTTCCTAAAGAATTATA
>CAJTVL010000210.1 GCA_910579425.1 uncultured Lachnospiraceae bacterium
TCTCCCAGATCCCATTCCTGCAGATCTGTCTGGTCAGTGTATTATAAGTGACAGGTTCCGCATCCGGATTGTCCAAGTCAAACACCAGGCAGGTTTTCAGGTCGATATACGGCCATAAGGCACATTCAATCTTCCGCCGAAACTCCAGCGCCATCTGATAAAGCTGGTCCGTACTGTAGGTCATGGAAATACAGGAACTCATCTGCTTTTCCATGCCGGAGTCAGCAATCACCTGGTTGATGACAGATGCCTGTTCATCTACGGAGATATCCGGATTCAGGATAAGCCGGTCGGTAAGAACCGCCTTCACAAATGCAGATGCAGTGCCGTTGATCTGCCGGATCAGGGCATAATAAGGCTGCCGGTAATGGGATCTCAGAACTTCAAGGGGGATCATTTCACGGTTTTTCTTTAGGGTGGAAAGCAGCTTTTGAAGGCTGCTTCCCAGTTCATGGATCTTTGTCAAGCGCATATCACCCCGCTCTCGGCAGGAACAGTTTCATATCTGAGATTGTAAATGGTATTGCAGGTCTCAAATTTTATGCCGTCCTCTGCTACCTCCAGGATCTTTAATATCATAGAAGTCGTAAAGAACTGGTGACGGGTACGGATCCATGCGTTTTCTCCGACACGGAGAGGCAGGGATGGGGTGCCGGTCATGGTGACGGTTGCTTTCCTGGTATTCTGCAGTTCTTGTTTTCGGTGTCTTTTCATAGTAGATGTCTTCCTTTCTTAAAATTGTGGATTTGTTTTCAGTTCCATGTTGGATTTTGTTTTATGCTTTTATGCCACGGCATAATTTAAGCGGTAGCATCCCTGGGCTGTCCGGAGATACTGATCCGGATGCTCGTAGATGGTTGCCCGGATCCGGTCCTCATAGTGCGGATTCTTCCGCGCTTTGGGATGGTCCCGAAGCAGAGCGTATAGATCCGATAATGCCGCCGTCCCTCCCATGCTTTCCATGGTCATCCGGATCAGATGGTGCCAGGTAATGGTCTGAAGATCCGTCTGGATTACCGACAGGCAGCCTTCCTGCCTGCAGGAGAAGGGGACTGTCAGGGAATCGGCTTTCTTTAGAATCAGCACATATTCCGTGACGACCGGGATGAACGGCTTTTTATACCTGCGGTTATCCGATACGCAGTTGAACTGCCCTTTCACAAGAAAGGATTCAAATTCGCCCATGCGCATCAGGTCGTTCTGCATGCTGTAAAAATGACCGTCTTTCCGGATATCCCCAACCAGTACCGCAAGCCTGCCGTCCTTGCGTAACGCAAAGAAAAACTTCCGGATACAGTAATTCAATTTCTCCAGGAAGTCCTGATAGTTCTCACATCTCGACAGGTCATCCGGGTGAGGCTGTCCCCACATATTTCCGCTGTATTTGATGATGTCGTGGTACGGCGGATGAAAGAAGATCAGGTCTGCCGAGTCCTCCACATCATTTTTTAACGCATTCCAGTTCCCATAGCCATAAGCAGGTACAGGATTCAGGTCATAAAGCAATGAACGTACCTGAAACTGGTCTGCTACAGTCTGGGAAGTGCCGGAACCACTCATGGGATCCATCAGGGTAAACCGGCTTACATCCTTGCCGTAGTAACGCTTGCAGTCCAGAACATAGCGCAGGATGGAAGCAACCACTTCCGGAGAGCAGTTTCCTCTCCAGTGGTTATCTCCGCCATTTCCGCGCTCTGGAAACGCCATAAAGGATGTGAGCTCTTTGCCTACACGCTTCCGCAGTCCTTCTGTGCCGAGCATTCCGGCAATGGTCTGCCATTCCGGGCCAAATTCATTTTGTAGGAGTTCTGCCGCCCGCCGTATCTGTAATTCATTCATAAGAAGCGCCTCCTACATTAAGGCAAGCGCCCGCAGCCTCTGCCGCATCCGGCTAAAACGGCTTTCCACGCCATATACGGTGAGGCTGCATTTCTCTGCAATCTCCTGATAGGTGTAGCCGTCCGCTTTCAGCCGGACCACCTCCTGTTCTTTCGGGGTGATATAGGCAAGCAGCTTGACTAACAGTTTCTGGTTATCCAGAGTTTCAGCCGCCCTCTGCATCCGGTTGGGGAGAAGCGTGTCAATGGACAGATATTCCTCCTCTAAGGGAGCGGTAACAGCCAACCGCTTTCCGCAGTTCCAGTAGGCATATTCATTGATGAGGCAGTCATTCATGTTGCGCCATGCAATGGTACTGAAGGCGTAATCGGCTAATCTGGGTTTCTCCAGATATTCCTGTACAGCTAACAGATAGCCGAAGATGACGACATCATAAAATTCTTCCGCATCCAGCCTCTTTCTGGAGAGAAAGCAGTCTACGATCTGATGGTTCTGTTCTGCAAATTTTTGCTGCTCTGGGGTTAATAGATGTATTTTTTTCATAGTATTTTTATCCTTTCTTCTAAATTTGCGAATAAATCTGTTGTATAACAGTGATTGTTCACTGTTCAGATTGTTTTTTGCTAATCAAATTCACGTGCGATTGTGGCTGCCACTAACCTTGCACATCCGATCTCTACCTCGGTAAGCGGCTTTGCAGAAAGCACTGCTAATGCCAGAGGTTTTTCGG
>CAJTVL010000211.1 GCA_910579425.1 uncultured Lachnospiraceae bacterium
TTCCCTATTCACAGATTTCCATGAATGAACAGGCTGAAGTCATTTCCGCTCACGAATCAAAAGGAGGGAGGGAAATCCTCCTGAACAGGAATCCTTCCATCGATGAGAGTAACTGCCGCTATATCATCCGCTGCTTCCTGCGCCACTGGAAACAGCGTCTCCTTTCCGAAAAGATAACCCTTTCCAATAAAGCTGAACTGTGTCGTGGTTGTTTTTCCGCTTTTGCCAGACAGTTTATGCAGATTCACTGCACCCCAAATATTCTTTTTTTGAATACCACATAACCTGACACGACTTCCTTTCCGTTTCTTCCTATACTTATAGAAAAACGAAGGAGGATCCTCACATGACACAGGAAAAACAGCACGATATTGCCCTGATGCGGTATTCTGTTATCTCACCCATCATAAACGGGCTTTCAGAGGAATACAGTTCCCTGGATGCCTTTTATCGTGATGCCGCAAAGAAGGGCGCCGTTGCACCCGACGGCACGGTGAAACATTTTTCAGCCGCCACCATTGAACGCTGGTACCGTAATTACAAAAACGGCGGCTTTGATGCCCTCATCCCACAGGGGCGCGTGGATGAGGGAAAACCCAGAAAACTGGATGCAGATTTACAGGAACAGATTAAATATCTTAAACTGAACTATCCGCGCATGTCTGCATCTGCGATTTTCAGACAGCTTCATGACAATGGCAGCATTATTACCGGTGAAGTTTCCGAGTCCACCGTTAACCGCTATGTCAACCAGCTTGCACTGGAACTGAAAACAACCACCAGCCAGGATATGCGCCGCTATGAGCGTCCTCATATCAATGAGGTCTGGTGTGGCGACTCCAGCGTGGGGCCTTACTTAAAAACTGCCGACGGGCAGAAACACAAGGTATACATTACCGCCCTGATCGATGATGCCAGCCGCTTCATTGTAGGTATTGATGTATTCTTCAATGACAACTTTGTAAATCTGATGTCCGTTATCAAATCTGCTGTTGCAAAGTATGGGCACCCCCGGATATTCAACTTTGACAATGGCAAATCCTGCCGTAACAGGCAGATGGAACTGCTTGCGGCAAGAATCGGCTCCGTCCTGCATTACGACCAGCCTTATACCCCTGCACAGAAGGCTAAAATTGAACGGTGGTTCCGTACCATGAAAGACCAGTGGATGGCTTCCCCTGATATCCGGGATTTCCATTCTTTAGCTGAGCTGCGCGGAAATCTGCTTGCCTACGTGGATTCCTACAACCGGGTTCCCCATTCCTCACTGAAGGGAAAATCACCGCAGGAACGCTTTTTCTCTGAGCCTGAATGCTTCCATCGTCTTCCCGAAGATGAGCTTGATAAAAATTTCCTTCTGGAAATCGAGCGCAGGGTATCTGCTGACAGCGTTATCGTAATTGACCAGGTGGAGTATGAGGTGGACTGCCGCTTTGCAAAACAACGCATTACCCTGCGTTATTCCCCGGATTTAAAGGATATCTTTATTGTGGAAGCAGACAGAACACTCACACCCATACGGCTTTTAAATAAAACGGAAAACGCGTTTGTGAAACGCAAAAAAATACATTTATGCAGAGGAGAACAGGAATGATGGAATATTTTACAAGGTACGGTCTGGAATTCAATCCATTTTTAAAGAATTCCAGGGAAATCTTAGTGGATACGAATGAGCGCAGGGAGACCCTCTTCCGGCTGGATTATCTGGCTAAAACAAAGGGGTTCGGCCTTCTGACCGGCGGCGCCGGACGCGGCAGGACAACCGTCATCCGCACATGGGCTGCCGGACTGAACCCTTCCCTTTACAAGGTAATCCATACCAGCCTTTCCACACTGACGGCAAACGATTTCTACCGAAATCTGGCGCAGGAGCTGGGCGTACAGCCTTCCTTCCGCAAACCCGATAATTTCAGAACCATTCAGGAAGAAATCGCCCGCCTTTCCCTTGAAAAGCGGAAGACCCCTGTCATTATCATTGACGAAGCCAACTACATCAACAATGCCATCCTCAACGACCTGAAAATCCTGTTTAACTTTGAAATGGATTCCAGGGACAGGGCCGCCGTTCTCCTTGCCGGGCTTCCCAAACTGAATTCCACCTTACGGCTGGCAATCCATGAGCCGCTTTACCAGCGGCTGGTCATGAATTATAATCTGGAAGGGCTGTCCAAAGAGGAAGGATACTCCTATATCCACGAAAAGTTAAAAGGCGCAGGCTGTAACCAGACCGTTTTCCATGAAGCTGCCGTGGAAGCAATCCTGAACGCCGCTGACGGAACACCGCGTATCATCAATAAGCTGTGCAATGCCGGCCTGCTCATTGGTGACAGCAGCAAATCAGAAATCATTACCGCCGACATCGCCATGCAGGCAATCAATGACTGCGAACTTGGCTGACCCAGAATCCTTCATGCATTTAATGTGCGTGGGGGATTTTGAAACTTTAAATAAAGTGACCATTCGGCTTTATATAGTCTGTTGCATTTGTGTAGTTTCAGCACAAAATGGCTACATTTAATGTGACGCTGAAAGCATCATTTAATTTGCCAAACAACA
>CAJTVL010000212.1 GCA_910579425.1 uncultured Lachnospiraceae bacterium
CTATTATGGGGCAACAAATGGGGCTATTCAAGCCGCCCAACATTTAGGCGCTTACTAATAACATACTATCTTTTCAAGAAATCAGGTATATCATCTTTAACTTTTTTAATTTCTATCTTATTACCAAACCAAGCGTCATTTCATTCCTTCAGTTTTTTACTGCGATATTTCAGCATAAATCTTATGACAAGCTTTCCTTAGTAATTATTTGATTTCTTAGATAATACGGATCTGTGTTCTGGGATGGACCGGCTGATGGAAACACAGATGAGAAACAGATCTTATGCACCTGATACCCTTTACCTTTTCTGCAGGCGGCTCAGCGACCGTATCAAGGGACTTGTATGGGAAGGGGAATGGATGGCTTCTGTTATATAAGAGGCTGTCAGAAAGCCGTTTCCAATGGCCGCGCAGCCCCCAGGAGGTATGTTCCCTGATGCCCCAGCAGTTCCGCTGGCTGATGGAAGGGCTGACGACCACTCCGAAAAAGCCTGTCAGGCCCGTAGAACCGCCGGAATATATGGGATGAATTTGTGCAAAACAGAGAAATTTCCGGCCCGTTGCCGCCCACGCAGCAAATGTCCTGTCCTATAGTGCGGACAGTTCCAGCCATGGTTTTCTGGCAGCATATGTCGTGTATGCACATGTTTCCTTTTGGGGAGGGATGTATCAGGAACGGCATCCATAAGTCGCTCTGATACATTTGCAGCCATGAGCATTACGGGCACCCTGCCGCGCCGGATTCGCAAAAGCTGCTGTTTTCTGCTATAATAGAACCAGTGAAGATACTGGGAGGCAGCGTCATGGCTCTGGAATATACAGAAGAAAAACTCAACAGCCTTGACAAGGAGACAATTAAAAAGGCGCCGTTTTGGCAGTTTCCGAGAGGCGTACCGCACCGGACAGATGTACACGGATGGGCAGATCGTCTTGTATGAATACCAGAAAATAGTTTCTTCTTTTTATTTCCCGTGCTATACTCTCCATGAGGACATTGGTATACTACAGAGCACGGCGTGGTGAGTGGCGAAAGACCACCTTATCCCGAATTTTTATATGTGCCGTCATCCTTTCCAAGCACAAACAATTGAGAACTCGAGTCCGTACACTTATCTTTTAAGATGACAGAACCCATATGTTCTGTGATAAGTCTTTTCGCTTGGATGACAATCAATGCTTCTGTCCTCTTTTTATGCTCTCATCCCTTTGCGAAAGGAGGACTTTTATGGATAGTCACTAGTTCGAAGTGATCCACCCAAAGTGCACCGGCCTTGATGTACATTAAAAATCCGTCGTTGCCGCTGTCTGCACCTCTGACCCTCTCACTTTGACAGCCTCTTACAAAACTAAGGTCTTTAAAACCACAAATTCAGATATCGCCTCCCTGCGCGACTGGCTTCTCGCACAGGACTGCCACGATGTCTGTATGGAATCCACAGGTAAATACTGGATCCCCATTTTTAACATCCTTGAAACCCACTTGCATGCCACACTCATCCCAAATATGTCAAAGCCATCAAAGGCAAATAAAGCCGACAAGCGGAATGAAAAATGGATTGCCAACCTCTTCCGCTTCGACATCGTCAAAGCTTCTTTTATCCCTCCCCCAGACATCCGGGCTTTACGTGAGCCAATACCCTTCAGTTCCTGAGAGCGCAGGAAGCTGACCCGGAAACCTTAAAACTCATACAGCAGCAATGTACTGCACAAACCGGATAAGTTTTTAAAAGGACTTTTTCCACCAAGGGGGAAGTACGCCCAAAATTCTGGTTATGGATTCACACTTCACTCATCAGGGCTAAACTCCACACGATAATTCATCTGTGAAAGATGCTTTTCTGTATTTCTTCGTTGCCTGAAATTATCATACTTACCTAGTCGCCTCCATATCTCAGGTAATTTCTCTTCTGAATAAGGAGTTAGAAAGAAAATAGCTGCTGAACACCTTGTCAGCAAATTTTCGTAGGGAAGTTCCCATTCAATAAGTAAATATTCCTGTTTCATACTTTCCAATTCTTCTTTTATTTTACAAATCTCAGGTATATTTCCAATCTGCGCCATAATAATCCCTCTTCATATTAATATAATAAAACTTCATTTTGTGATTTTTCTAAAATAAAACAATTTACTTCTGCTCCACAAAATCTTTTTAAATTACCGGCAATCTCCTGTATCGTTTCCGAAACTTCATGACTAGTAATATCTTTATATGGTGCTTCAGTAAACAAAGCGACTCGTTTCGTCAAATTTTCTTCTATTTTGGTATACTCCGCATCTTGATAATTCCATCTACGAGTCAGGATTCTTACGTTATCAGAATAAATTATCTCCCCTTTACTTATTTTCTCCTCCGTACTAGAACCAATTCCCCAAAAACATTCTCCACCATCAGCAATGCGAAGACTTATATCCTAAATTCCGCATTGAATTATAACGAGGAGGGGACCGGGACTTTCATATTAAAC
>CAJTVL010000213.1 GCA_910579425.1 uncultured Lachnospiraceae bacterium
CTGCATAGATGCTGGCGCTCAGGTTGTTCAGCTCCATCTTTGCGCCATTGCGGATATTGATGCAGGTGATGCGGATGGAGGCGTACAGTAGCAGGAAGGAGATCAGCATCACGATCCCCACCACGAAAAAGCAGGTGAAGATAGAAATATCCCCGCGGTCATTTCCGAGGGGATTCCTGCCTGTGCTTCTTTTCATACATTGGAATGGTTTCTTCATGGTCCACCTCACTTCCAGTAATGCTCACTGACGCCTGCCCCTCTGGAAACAACCGTGATGTTCACCAGGTTGAAGTTCCAGAAACCGCCCAGTTTTGCCCGCCCTGTAATGGTGATGTAAAAGGGGGTGCCCAGTTGTATGGCCCGGCTCATGCCGGACGGGGTAGGCGACTTGTAGGAGGCATCAATGGAGTAGGAGATGTTTTCAGCCCCCTCGATCTGAGAACAGAGGAACTGAAAAAGCTGGTCTGTTTCACCGTTGATTCCTCCGGAGAGCTGGATCTGTTTCACCATCTGGTCTGCACAGTGGTCCAGCTCCTGTTTGGTGGAGATGATGCTGAACAGGTTCAGGATGAAAGCCAGCAGGAGCACCGCAATGAAGATGAACACTACGGTACTGAAATAGTTGACATCCCCATGCTCATTTTTCAGTATGGCTGCCGGACTCCCGCAGGATCTGCCTTTATGGGGAGAGGCTCTGCCGGCTGCTTTGGACATTGTTTGGGACAAAGTAAAACCACCACCTTTCTGACGAAAACAGCCGTCTCCCTGGATGGAAAACGGCTGCTTTACATATTTTTGACTGTACCAAGTATAGCATGGATGCCTTTACGGGGAAAGAGCAGAACCGTGCCAATGTTGTGCCGGTGGTGTGCCAATTTGAAGGTGGGAAGGAATTTGAGGATGAAAAGCAGGCGGCTATGGTTATTTTGGGGGCAGGCGGATAAGCAAATTGTAATTTTCGTTTTTTTATGGTAAGATAGAAGACAAGAAAGAACCTGCGGCAAATAATACAGGCCGGAATGGAAACAATAGGATAGAGGTGTCTGCATAAAATGAATCAGGAAGAAAATACCATATCAGCCGGCAGTGAAAAAAAGCCGGAACAGATAGCAAAATATACAGCGAAGGACAGCGTGTTTACTTCGCTCTTCCGAGAGCCGAAGTATCTGCTGCAGCTGTACCAGGCGCTGCATCCGGAAGACCATGAGGCAACGGAGGACAGCATCAGGAACGTGACGATTACCAATGTCCTTCTGGATCAGTATTATAATGATGTCGGCTTTCAGGTCGGGGAAAAGCTGGTCATTTTGGTAGAGCAGCAGTCAAGCTGGAGCATCAATATCGTGGTACGCTGCCTGTTATATCTTGCCCAGACTTATCAGGAATATTTTGAGAGCACAAAACAGAATGTGTATGGGAGCAAAAAGCTGGAGCTTCCAAGGCCGGAGATGTACGTCATATTCACCGGTAATAGAAAAACAAAACCGGAATACCTTTCTCTGTCGAAGGAATTTTTTGGAGGGGATGACAGTGTCCTTGATGTAAAGGTCAAAATGATCTATGATGGAAAAGAGGGGGATATCATCAATCAGTATGTGGCATTTACAAGGATATATAATGAACAGGTGAAACTGCATGGAAGAACCAGGGAGGCGGTTCTGGAGACGATCCGCATCTGTAAGGACCAGAATGTACTGCGCGAGTATCTGTCAGGACGTGAAAAGGAGGTTGTGGATATCATGATGACATTGTTTAATGAAGAATATATTTTGAAGACTTATGTGGAGAGCAGAGAAAAGGAAGCAGCAATGGAAGGAGAAAAAAGAGGGTCTGAAAAGGCGAAAATGGAAACTGCACAGAGAATGTACGAAATGGGGATTTCCGTTCAGGATATTGCAAAGGCATCCGAGGTATCGATAGAAACAGTGGAGCAATGGCTTGGGCTTATTAAAGCGTAGGTCAAGGATATTATGATGATGCTGTTTGATAAAGAATATATTTTGAAGACTTATGTGGAAAGCGAGAAGTTAGAAGCTGAAAAACGAGGAGCTGAAAAGACCAAAATAGAGATAGCTCAAAGATTGTATAAAAAAGGAAATTCTGTAGAGGATATTGCGGATATTTTTGATGCGTCAGTGAAAGAAGTGGAGCAGTGGCTCGGACTTGTCAGAGCTTGATAGAATTATTGATATTTGAATGTGAAAATCCGAAGCCGTCAGTAAAATGCGGTTTTGGATTTTTTCCTTATTATGGCAGCATCAGCCTGATACTGATTATCCACAAATTATATTACTGGTATAATGACAAATCTGGAAATTGGTGTTATAGTGGTTACAGTTAAGAACAAAGCGGACCGGATGAGTCCAGAAAGGAAAAAATCATGGCAACAGTTAATTTCGCTGCGAATGGCTTCGCATATTATCTGCATAGCGAACATTATGAGGCACTGTTCAGTAAAGAAAAAG
>CAJTVL010000214.1 GCA_910579425.1 uncultured Lachnospiraceae bacterium
CACATCATCTTCACCCCAAAGTATAGACGAAAAATTGTCTATAATCAATATAAAACAGATTTGCGTGATATTTTAAAGCAGTTGTGCAGTTACAAGGGAGTGGAGATCATAGAAGGGCATCTTATGCCTGACCATGTGCATATGCTTGTAAGTATACCGCCGAAGATAAGTGTTTCATCATTTATGGGATATCTGAAGGGAAAAAGCGCCCTGATGATGTTTGACAGGCATGCAAACCTGAAGTATAAGTTTGGAAACCGTCACTTTTGGTCAGAAGGATATTATGTTAGTACCGTAGGATTGAATGAAGCGACGATAAAGAAGTATATTCAGGATCAGGAGAGAGCGGATATCATGCAGGATAAGCTCAGCGTGCTTTATTGGTTTTCTTCCATATCAAAAATTCATTACCCCAAAAACTCTAAGAACTTTTTGTAGAATATCAATTCCTGCCCTGCAAAATCCGGGTTTGCCGCTGGGGTCAGCGGATTCTCCAGCCTATGTATAATCTTTTCAGCCATTGACTTTGCGGAGCCTGTGCTGTCACCCAAAAATGTGGAACCCAAACCCTGCTGCCCGCTTTCAACGTGCAGTACCAATGCCGTTGAAATGCGGTTCATCGGGAAAGGATTTACTCCCGTTTCCGCAAGTGCCTTATCCCATGCCTGCATCACCTCATCAGAACTCTCCGGCCTGAAAGCATTCGTTTCTTTCTTTGGTGCAGCTTTGTTTATTGCATCAGCAAAATTTCTTCCCACCGCATTCCTCTCTGCCTTTCTCGTTTCATACCCTGCTACTGCATAACCTGCTCCTATTCCATTTACATTCATTTCTAAAACGCCTCCCCTAATTTCACTTCTCCAGAAATCCCAAGAACTTCTTCCACTCCATGTAGCCCTTCAAATCTCCATATTGGTACTCGGACTGCATGATGTCATTCACGATTTTTACCCAATCCGTCTTTTCCGAAAAGCTCCATGTGCCTGCGCTTCTCTGCTCCGCATTCTTCACAGCTTTTGCGACTGCAGCTTTCAGGACGGTGTCCTCAAAGCTACCTTTCCCACTTTCCTTCAAATGGGCAGTATAGGCATACATTTCCGCCGTATCGCAGTTCTCCGGGTCTACTTTTGACACGTCCACCATCTGCTCCGTCACGTTCCCCGATTTATCCCATGTCTTGACTTTATACACGGGATTTGCCGCATCAAAGTCCTGCGTCTTATAGACGGAAATGGACGAGCCGCTCACAACATCCGCCCATGAGCTGATTGCGATATCACCGGAACCTTCCTCTGCACCGTGAAGGGTGGCTGTTGCCTGCGCCGCATCCGCCGCCTGTTCTGTAAATTTCCCTCCTGCCACATTCCTTTCCGTCCTTCTTGTTTCATACCCTGCCGCCGGGTATCCCGTTGCTCCTATTCCGTTTACATTCATTTTTCTTAATCTCCTCCATTATTTTTGTCAGCCCCTCTGTCGTTCAGAGCTGCTCCCGCTCCCTCGCAATAAGTCCGAGCGGTTCATTGTCTCCATGCAAATATACCTGTTAACCTCCCGGCCAAATTCCATACCGGCCTTCACCTCCTCTCACTGAGCGAGGCCGCTGGGGATGCTCGCCCTGTCCTGCGCGGCTTTGGCGACCTCGCTTTTGCGCAGGGCGAGGAACTTATTCCCCATATAGACATCCTGTTATCTTCTCCCGAAGGGAATCGGACAGCTTGGATGATGCCTTTACCGTCTTTTGGATGCCCGCCCTGCCTTGTCCGGCTGTGGCTTATCGGGGATAAGAAACCACATACTTATAAAACTTTCCTGAACTGATATCTATACATATCAGAATACATATTGCCAGAGGACTGTGGTGTAAACCGGCCATCCAATGCGCCCATATCAACCGCAAAACCGCTGTCCGCCACGGAAAATGCCCCATCCTTGAACTGGAACTGTGAAGTGAAATCGGGAATCCCCAAGTCGCCGCTTATCCTGATCTTCCCTATGATATCCACCAGCGCATCCTTCATCCGTTCTATCTTGGCATTGTCCTTTGTCTTATTGATCAGATCAGCCGCCTTGTCCGGCAGCCCTCCAATCTTCCCGTCTGGCGTCAGATAAAGATTTTCTAAGGAAATGTCCTCCCCCGTAACCCCTTTCAGGTAGCGCCGCACTTCCTGTATGTCCGTGGCATACCGGTATGTGCCACCGGACAGGTCTCCCACGCTGTCTGCAATGCCTATGTAATACTGGTACATCCGGTCACCGTACTTCTCATCTATCAGTTTCTGCACCTGTTCTCGGACGGCGCTATCCTCTATCCCGTCCACGGACACATCCCCGCTGCTCCCAATCCTTACGCGCATACCCTCTATGTCGTCACGGGAAATGCCCATCTCCTCCAAATCCTTAACGAAATCATCTGAAAAGCTGTTTTTCAGCTCCGCTTTATT
>CAJTVL010000215.1 GCA_910579425.1 uncultured Lachnospiraceae bacterium
GGTTAAAGGGATAGCGGTTCTGCATCTGAGGCAGGTTCTGGAAAATGCACGAAATACTTAAACCTCTGGAACGGCAGACTGAGATTTTCTTATTTAATTCCAAGATGGCCCCGGTATTTGCCAGCTCATCCGCAAGGATATGCACTGGAACTGGTAGATGCCCGTCTACCCCGTGCTTATCCGCAAATCGCACCAGTTTGATAAATACGAAGGTCATAAACAGCGATGACAGGAAGTCAAAGGTGCTGTCCTGATCGGAAGTAATGCAGAAGTATGCGCATTTCTGTTTTCCCGGCAGTGTCAGGTCAATCTCATCATAGGCAGTGATCTGACGGATTAGTTTATTCTGGAACACCTGAAGCCTGGCTCCAAGCCCGATGATTACCCCGGACCGCACCGTATCGCTTGCCTGCTTGTAGATGCAGTAGGGAACCTTTGCCGGGTGGCTCACCGGAAGCAGGTCAAAGAGGCTGTTCAGTTCCTTTTCCGAACTGAGTGTCAGCAACTTATAGACTTGTCCGATGTTCTTGGACTCTGGCGGGAATCCCTGCTCGACATAGAGAACCAGTGCTTTGAGCAGATTTAATTCCGCATTATCCCAGAAATGATCCCCTTTGGCAGAACCCGTATTCTGGATAATGACATCGGAGAAAACCTGTGCCATAGTCTCTTGGCCGTCAATCTCCATCAGACAGTTCCATGCATCGGAGTTCTCCGGGTTTACAAGGTTAAAGCATCTCACAGTATAGCCCTCATTTTCCAGATAACCAGCCATGCTTTCGTACAATTCACTTTTTGGATCAGTGATAATTAAGCTTTCCCCGATTCCGCCGTTTTTCCCACGTGCGACACACTGGAAGATCATATTGCGGGCAAATGCCCTGGACTTCATAGAGCCGCTTGCGCCATAAACGGCAATGTTGCGGTTCATGCGTGTTTCATAGGGAAGGCAGACCGCCTTCCCGTTCAGCTTTCCAAGAATCGTCCCCTTTGTTTTCTTCACATGGTCTGTCAGTTCAAGCACTTTATACATCTCATCCGGCGTCATAAATCCAGATGTTCCATAGGTTCCTTTCAGGGAATAATTCAGGTTCCGCTCCTTATCAAAGACCTCTCCGTTCCGGTCAACGCCCATCCGCATCAGCAGAAAGACTAAGAGTCCGAGCGCAAGAAGGCAAAGAAAAATTCCATACAGGTTATATGGGAACTGAGCCAGTGCTGATAAGCATGCCATCGGATGCAGGGAGGGAGCTTTCGGGTAGGAACCATTACCGGCAAAGTTGCCAGCATTGGTCCAGATCTTGTAGTTACAGATAAATTGTGCGATATAGCCTCCAGCATATAAAATGCACAGGAAAATCGGAAGCACGAAAATGAATTTCCACCATTTATAATTCATGTAAAAACTCCCTTCTGAACTTGGACAGGTCAATACTGGAGAATTGCACCTTATCGCCCATATATTTCTCCAGAACCGGAATCTGAAAATCAAAACAGATTACATTTCCGGACAATTTTAATACATTTAATCCCGTATTGAACCGGTTAATCCTCTGCATATCGAAGTCATAAGCGAGCAGCGTCGGGCGGCCATCCGGCGAGATTGCATCGTGTTCCATGGGAATATCTCCCCGGCGTTTCTCCTGGTCAGATAATAAAAGCTGGTTTAACTTTGTAAGCAGCTCTGGATTTGCCAGCAACTTCAGGACAGGTTCGCCCTCCTCGCTGCTTGGCAGAAAATGAAAATAATCAAAAGCTTTATCCAGCATAAACAAGTCACGACGAGGCCCTCCGGTACTGGTCATAAGCTGCAGGGCGACATCCATCGTATCTCCGAACATAATAGCCCGGATTGGCGGATGCCCGGTATAAGGATAACATTTGAGATAATGCTGCAGGAAAGCAGTCAGCCGCACTTCTGTCCGATATTCCCATTTCATAACAGTAGAACCTGTATTGTAGATGCAGTAGACACAATGCCTGGCCAGCAGACTCCCAACACTTCGGGAATTCCTGATTTTTGTAGTCACATCACCAAGCTCCTTGATCTCCCTGGAAGAGTAAAAACAGGGAAGGCTTGATAAGATGATATCCACATTTTGGCGGTCTTCATGAAAGACAGGAGGTTTCTCATCAGGAAGGAAAGGGATTGCTGTATGGGAAATCGATAAATAAGTCTGCGCTTTCTGATGAAGTCGAATCCTTCGCTGCGGTTCGCTGCGGATACTGTTTGTTTCCACATTACCATCCAGATAGCAATGAAACCGGGAAGGGTTGTAGGATAGCAGTATTTCCTTGGCACGCTTTGTCAGCCGGTATCCTCTCAGCCCATCCTTGTAATGGCAACGGATCAAATGGTTTGCCTTCAAATCTG
>CAJTVL010000216.1 GCA_910579425.1 uncultured Lachnospiraceae bacterium
CTTTTATTTGGTTTGATTCCGACTTCCGGCGGAAGCTCTATTAAGGAGATTACGCGAAGCGGAACGCATACCAATATGGGCGCGCTATTAAATGATGAGGGATATTTCGGCATGGCTTTCCACAACAGCGACTACACTTATTACGACCGGCACAAGACGCATACAAAGCTGGGCTACAGCGGGGGATATATGGGAGTGGGAAATGGACTTGAGGAGCTGATCAGCCCTGAATGGCCGGCAAGCGATCTGGAGTTGATGCAGGAAACCCTGCCGATGTACATTGACAAACAGCCTTTTAACGTTTATTACATGACGGTAAGCGGCCACAGTGTATACGCTTTTGGCAATAATGCCATGTCAAGGAAAAATAAAGATGCCGTAGACGCATGGTGCGCGAAGAAAAATCTTTCCTTTTCAGAGCCTGTGCGTGCTTATATCGCGGCGAACCTGGAACTTGAAAAGGCAGTGGATTACATTGTGAAAACCCTTGAAGAAAAAGGGATTGCAGATGACACGGTTATCTGCATCGCACCGGATCATTTTCCCTATGGGCTGGATTCGGACGCCTCTCTGGGAAAGATGCCGTATGTATCTGAATTATACGGTTATCCGGTGAACACCTATGAGGAGCGGGACAGAAGCCGCGCTATCATCTGGTGCGGGGCGCTGGAAGATTATGAGCCGATTATGGTCGATACGCCGACATCTTCCGTAGACATACTTCCGACCTTGTGCAATCTCTTTGGTGTGGAATGGGATTCCAGGCTTTATGTGGGAAGGGATGTGCTTTCGGATGCCCTCCCCCTTGTTTTCTTTGGAAATTATGACTGGAAGACGGACTTGGGGCATTACAGTACAACCAGCAATGTTTTTACACCCACAGATGAAAATGCCGTCATTCCGGAAGATTATGTAGAGCAGATCTCCGGTATAGTGAGAAATAAAATGACATTTTCAAAGTCTGTGCTCAGCCATGATTATTATACCCATGTTTATGACGCGGCGTCTGATTAACATGATTCGTGGTACCATTTTTGAATCATATGCTCTATGACGGGCAGTGAAGTGAATAACCTAAAAGGGAGCCACAGAGTGACTCAAAGCTGCTGTTGTCACTACGGATGTGGGCCAAAATCAATTGTGGACAACACAAGATAGTCACGGATGACGATCAGCCTGACTTCAGTTCAAAACGGTTCCCCGCTCATAGCCCAGCTCCCTTCCTCTTTGCACCAAAGCCCCGATGACCCTTCGGCCAATGCCTTTTGCGCGGCAGCTTTTGTCCCCGATGACGATGGGAAGGTCGTCCTGCCAGAAGGTAACGTCCCCGATAGGGCGGTAAGTCTGATTTTCTTTGATCTCTATGAAATATAATTCCCCATGCCCGTTTAAGTAGTTGTACATGCGCTGCAAGTCGTCCCGACTGTATTTTTTCCGGACGCCGTCTACCAGATAGACGGTTTCTTCGTCCTGATACCAGTCAAAGGCGAAATCAAAACAGCCGTCAAACCTTCTGAGGCGAATCTCGTTGTCTACTGTGATGTATTGGGGTTGAGGGATTCCTGGGATAGGCATTTTTACCTCACTTTCGCGCAGCCTTTATGGTTTTGCCGCATCATTATATTTCCTTAAAGCCTTGCAGCTCCTGTTCCATCATCAAGTAGGAAGAAAAATCATTTGGATATTCTTCTCCGGTCCACTGAAAACCGTTTTTTGTCCAAAAAGCTCTGCTCTGGGGATTTCCCTTATCAATTCCGAGACGGGCCTTCTCAAACCCCAGTCGGGCCAGAACCGGAAGAACTTCCCCCAGGATGGCGCTCCCAAGTCCCCGTCCCTGAAAATCGGTATTGACCGCAAAGAAACCGATCATTGCGGTTTTCTGCCGGGGATAATTCTCGATCAAATCCATCACGGCAAGCAGAGCGGTATCCTGGAAGAAACCGATATAGTGTTTATCCTCATAACCTTTATTGGGGGGAAGAGCCTTCATATCGTCAAGAATACTCTCCACCGTTACCAGAGGCGGATGATATCTGTAGAAAATGGTATGATTCCGCAGGATTTCATAGACCATGGCTGCGTCTTCGGGGGATAGGTGCCGAACTGTATATTGTTTGGAAAGTTGCTGAATATCCATATGGAAATGTCTCCTCTTTTTCCGTATTGAAAGCTTCTTAAGGGGGTGCTGTTCTGGCGGTGAAGATGTGAAGCCGTAATCATTATAGCACTGATGAGGGGAAGGTTCCAGGGATTATTTACCTAAGCATGGCGGAGGATATTAAAAAGAAGGAACGGTATCTCATACTTCGCATACTAAAATTAGGCATACTACCATAAATTACGCCGCTTTG
>CAJTVL010000217.1 GCA_910579425.1 uncultured Lachnospiraceae bacterium
ACTTTCTTTCCACCTATGGAAACAATGCCAAGATCGGGGACACTGTGACCTTAGATACCGAGAGTTTTCATGGTGATTATGTCGTTACCGGCATTATGGACAGCGTAAATGAAAAAGAAGCGAATACCTGCGCTATCATTCTTTCCAACGCTGCCCTGACAGAATGGAAAGGGTTTGACCCGACTGGCTATCGCGCCTATGTCCATTTCAAAAACAGCGACCAGTTGGGCGAAGAACTGATAACTTCTTATTGCAGGGAGATTACAGAGGAATATCAGCTTCCTAATCTCCGCATGAACAACAGGTATTTTACTTATGTTTCTAAGTCCTTTAATTTTGCACTGATGGCTGGCGTGATTGCCATTGTGCTGATCGGCGGCTATATTGTGATCCAGAGTATCTTCCGTATCTCCATCAATGACAAAATCAGGAGCTACGGGCAGCTACGGACGATTGGTGCAACGCCAAAACAAATCAAGCGGATTGTAAAGCGGGAGGGACGCAAACTCGGCAGTATCGGAATTTTGATTGGTACAGTGCTGGGCGTATGCGCTGGTTTTCTCCTGTTTTCCAAGGGATTTAACGCTGTTTCCTATGTGGCAACGGTTATTTTGACACTCATAAGCAGTTGGATCATGGTATCTGTTTCCATCCGTAAGCCGGTAAAAATTGCGGCAGGGATTTCCCCGATTGAAGCCGTCCGTTTTACCCCGGCGCAAAAGGACATCCGCAGCCGGAAAAAGAATATCAAGCTCAATCCTGTTTCAATGGGAATTGCGAATTTTAAGCGTGACCGAAAAAAGACCGTTGCTATTGTAACCTCATTGAGTTTGGGCGGAATTATTCTGCTTGTGGTATCTTCCATTGTATTAACGCGCTCCCCAGAAGCGCAGGCAAGGTCTTATTTTCCAGATGGAGACTATAAAATTTATTTGGATTCCGGCGAGGTGTCAAAAGAAAAAATTATGGCAGCAGGAAATCCACTGAATGAGGAATTAAAGCAGGAAATACTGGCTATTGATGGCATCACAGATGTAATTGTAAAAAGACAAGCAGTTAATACAACTTTTAAGACGGACATCAATCAGAACACTGGAAACTGTGATATGCTGACCGACCAGAATTATGCTAAGGTTGAGGCTGCATTGACGGAGGGAACGATGCCGACAGATTCTCATAGTATCGTAATTTCACGCTCGATTGTAGATTCTTATGAAGATATGGGAGTTGGTTCAACGGTCGAAATATCTTTCAGAGAGGGGCAGTCATCCGTTCCTGTTACTATATCAGGACTATTTGGAGCAGGCACATATACCGGGCATGGTAAATTACTTATTGATGGGGCTGTTGCATTTGCACCACAGGATTTGTTCCGTGAACTACACCCTGAAATTACCTCTTTTGACTATTCATGGAGTATTGTAAGTGATCCGAAGAAAGCGGACTATGTGGAAAGTGAATTAAAAAATATTGTAGCCAGCCATAGCAACCTTGCTTTAGACGAAGTGAGTACGCTGATTGAAGTTAAAAAGGCGGAAGATAGGGCAGCATTTGGGAGTATGGAGGTACTTTCATGGCTGGTATTCCTTTTTGGTGTTATCAATCTTATCAATACGACACTCTCTAACCAGATGTCCAGAAAGCAGGAAAACAGTGTTTTGCGTTCCATTGGCCTAACACAAAAACAGCTATGTAAAATGAACATCTGCGAGGGCCTGTGCTATGCGCTCTTTGCAACATTGGCGACGCTGATCGTTGGGCTTTCAGCTTCCATATTTGCTTGCAGAAAAATGAGTATTGCTATTTTTGCCGGAAAGGTAGTGCCCTACAAATTCCCGGTTTTGGAAATGGGTCTGTTCATTCTGGTATTGTTCGGAATGGAGCTGATCTTGTCTGTATGGACAATCCGCAGACAGAAAAAACAATCCCTGATCGAACAAATGCGGGCGATGGAATAATAGTATGGGATCGGCGGGGCGGCGTGTGCTGCTCCGCCTTTTTCGCCTTTTCTCAAAAAAATTTTTGAAATGTCCGAGCGTTGTAACAATTCAGCCTGTTTTTCTGTCGAAATCAAAGGCACCTCGGACATTTGTGTAACATTTGTAGTTTATGCTTATAGTAAATCAATATTGGGGGTGCGGACACATGAAAAAGATACTGCTGATCGATGACAGCGACACCTATATATGGCGTCTGCAAAAATATTTACAACGGCGAGGCTACCCGGTAGAAACGGCTTCCACACTGAAAGAAGCTCGGACAGCCATCCAAGAGGAAATGCCTCTGGTAATCTGCTGTGATCTCGACCTGCCGGACGGTTCTGGCATGGACTTTCTGGACGAGGT
>CAJTVL010000218.1 GCA_910579425.1 uncultured Lachnospiraceae bacterium
TGATCTGAGTTATACCAATCCTATCAATCAATCGGATAGAGAAACAGAAAAACAAGAACCGGGTAAACCGGATGATGATATGATTGATGCGATGGATGATGCTACTGCCTACATGGAAATCATCAAGGAAAATATTGAGTATGAGCATCACATGAAATACGGTGACTGGAGCGAAAGGGGGCTGTATGAGGAACTCTATGAGGTGATCTGTGAGATTGTGTGCGTGAAGCGCAGGACGATAAAAGTCAATGGGGAAGATTATCCTTATGAGCTTGTAAAATCAAAGTTCCTGAAGCTGAACAGCTCCCATTTGGAGTATGTTATCGGGTGCATGAAGGAAACCACAACCAAGATAACCAATATCCGGGCATATATGGTGACTGCCCTCTATAATGCACCTAATACCATGAACCACTATTACCAGCAGTTGGTACAGCATGATATGTATGGCGGCGGGTGGGAAGAAAAAGGGATGTTCCAGTCTAAAGCGGAAGGAGATGGATAAATGGAATCCATGAGGGATATTGACCGGGTAATGGAACGGGAGGTAGCAAAGGGAAGCTGCCCATTAAGGTTTGTGAAGATAGATTTCAGCGATTCCCCTTATCAGGAGATAGCATCAAGGGAAAAGCTGTTAGAGGTGCTGTCCTACCTGTTACGGACAGGCGATTATAGCAGATTTGCCGGGAAAGGGACGGGGAATAATGTTTACATGGATATGAAAGGCAGAAAAGCAGCTTTTAAGCGCACCCGTTCTTTTATTGAACGGAATAACATATTTTCCGCAATCTGCAGGTATGGGAAGAAAGTAAAGCCGGATTTTGACGGGCATACTTATCTGGAAACGATGCGGTGCTGCTTTGAACTGCCGGAAGGGGAACAGGAAAAGTACCGGGTAACGTATGACGGGCAGGAAACATTTGCTTTGCCTATGTCAGACAAATATATCCTCGGACTTTACACGCACTGTATCTCGGCAAGGCGGGCAGTGCTGGAGGATATGGATATTCCAAGCACAGGCTTTTCAGAAAAAGAACGGGGCATTGCCAGTCTGGAGGGAGTGCGTGACGTGCTGTTCCAGTGCCTTTTGTTTGACACGATAAAATGCGGGGAGGGTATGTTATATGCTGACCTCTGCACGATTTACTGTTTAAAATAAAAATAGATAACTTTTGGACTTTTTGTCCAGAAGTGGATTAGGAGGAGCATCTATGGCAGAAAAATATATTACGGAAGAACAGCGGGCGGGATGCCGGAAGGTTGCGGATGCGTTCGCAGAACTGTATGACCTGACCGATGTGGTGGTAGCGGATGCCGGACGGTTCGGGTTTGTCCGTCTGCAATGGTTCAGTGAGGGAGAAGGCTTTGATTCTGCGATGGCTTTTTCGGACAGTATGGAATTGTTTGAGGAACTGTGGCGGATATGGTATGAGCATGAAGTATTAACGCCTGTGTTGGGAACACCGCTTGCGGAGCTGGATTATGACGAGATATTCCAGACGCTTTCCAAAGACAGGCAGGAGGAAATAACGGAGAAAAAGAAGTATTTCCTTGCCCGGTGCAAAGACGCTTTCCGTTAGGCGGCAGATATTTTTTACAATCCCGGAGTGTTTTCTGGTAAAATAGATCGTATCAGGATAAAGGCAGGAGTGGTGCGTTTGGGAAACAGGAAGCGGCTGAAAAGGGCGGACAGGACATATAAAGACTTAAAGCAGAAACAGAAAGCGAAGATAGCGGACGGTATGTTTGAAAAGACCTGTGATTATTACAGGGAGCATGGAAAGCTGCCGGAAGGAGAGGAATGTGAGAAGATTGCAGGGCAGATTTACCAGAGGGTAAAGGGGATAGCGGAAAAGGCTTCCTTTGATGAAATCTACAGCCTGTATCTTTACCGGCTTCCACGCTATGAAGTGCGGATAGCGGAGAACGGGATTCCCGAAAAGAAAGAAAAGAAGAAAGATGATGCGGATAAGCCAAAAGTGAAGCGGAAAGGCATGAGCAAAAAGGTATGCCCGAACTGTGGCAGGAAGATGAAACAGCAGTTTATCGGCTTGCAGCACTGTAAATGCGGCATGAGCTGGAAGAAGGATATAGGATATTTTGAGCGTACCGGGGATATGGTCTTTGCTCTGGAACGCAGGAAAGTAGGGAAAAAGACGAAACAGTGTCCGGTGATCCGGTACAGGTAAATTGAATATGGGAAACAGCGTAAGGGCAGTTATAGACCGTAAAACGGCGGTTTGTAGCTGCCCTTTTTGCGTTTATAAAACTTTTGGACAAAAAGTCCAGA
>CAJTVL010000219.1 GCA_910579425.1 uncultured Lachnospiraceae bacterium
CTTACTTTATTTGGTATAATTTTTACTTAAGTTCGCGCTTATAGGGTTATGCCCTTCGTGGAACTTCCAGCCGTCTGCCGGGGTGAAGTGGTAAACTAAAATTGGACATGGAGGGGGTGGAAAATAGACAAGGAGATACAGGATATTGTCAGGGATATTTTCCGCAGGAGGGCCGGCGGGGAGAGCCTTACAGCCATTGTCAGGAAACTAAATGATGATGGCATTCCCAGTCCGTCGCGGTATCAGTATATAAAAGGACGGGCAAAGACGATGAGGTCGGAACTTTGGACAGTCAGCACGCTGAGCATAATCCTTGAAAATCCGGTGTATATCGGGGATATGGAGCAGGGAATACGAAAGACCTCGCTGTGTCAGGGAATAAAAAGACACAGGGTTTCCTCAAAGGAAAGGATATATGTAAAGAATACCCATGAACCGATTGTTGAGAGGGAGGTCTTTGAGAAGATTGTCCAGATGAAGCAGGCAGATAGGGAGAAATACAGGACCAGCTATGCATGTACAGCGGAATAGCAAAAGAGCCGAACCTGTTAAAAGGAATCATGGTCTGCAGGGACCGCGGCAGGATTATGCAGCTCCGGCGGGACAACAGCGGCGCAAAACTCAATCTTCCAAGAATATATTACAGATATGCATGCCCTACGTACCAGAACCTGAAAGAAAGAGGGTGTACCAGAAAAACACTGAATAAAAAAGATGCTGATAAAGCGGTGGAAGAAGCAGTCAGGCTCCACATAAGGCTTTTCCTGGACAACGGGGCGGTGCTGGACGGGCTGAACCGCACTAAACAGGCAAAAGAGGTTTATGAAGGATACCAGAAAGAGATCCACGAAGCCGGCAGCCGGAAGAAAAAAGCGCAGCAGAGGGCAGGTGCATTATACAATGATTATGCGAACGGACTTTTGAGCGAAAGTGATTATCTGTATGCAAAACAAAAGTATCTGGATGAGACCGAAGCGGCAGAGCAGGAGATTTCCATGCTTCAGGAGATGCAGAAAAAATTCCTGACAAAAAAGAAAGCAACAGTATCACAAACCAGAGGGAGCTGTTATGGGATTTTGTCAGGAGCCATGAGGACTTAAACGGATGCACAGTCATTGAAAAATGTGATGACGGATATTCTGGCGTGAAATTTGAAAACAGGCCAGCATTTATGGAATTAATGGAGCTTGCAAAAGCAGGGAAGATCAACTGTATCATTGTAAAAGATTTTTCCCGATTCGGCAGGGATTACGTTGAGCTGGGCGATTATATTGAACAGTATTTTCCGTTTCTTGGCATAAGGTTCATATCTGTCAATGACGGATATGACAACAGGAATTTTGAGGGGACAACAGGTGGTCTCGACGTTGCGTTCAAGAACATGATCTATGACTTTTACAGCAGGGAGTTTTCAAAGAAGCAGAAAATAGCATGGAAGCGCATGGCAGAAAAAGGGGAATACAACGCCACATTTACAATGTATGACTACAGGCGTGACCACAGCAATATTCATCAGCTGGCCATACATGAGGAAACTGGTGAAATTGTCCAGGAGATTTTCAATCTGGCAGCCTCTGGCATGTCGCCCTTAAAAATTGCGCAGATGCTAAATGAAAAAGGGATACCATCTCCATCAGAAATCCAGAATATACACAATGTCATTAACTTAAGGAATCTTTTATATTTGATAGTATAAAAGGTTCCTTTTCTTTGTATTTTTCTTGTATAATAAAGACAGATAACTGATGGTCTATTTATGTGAATAAGGCAGGTGATTTTATGAAAAAATCTCAAAAGCGTACCTGTTGTGATATCAGTTACATCCATCAAGCCCCATTTGGAGATGTATGCAGGAACGCAAAGCCGTCCTCTTTTACCAGAGTCCGGAAAATGCCGCTACATGACCTTCTTTTTACGATGATTAACAGGAGGGGGATCACTTTGAGTCTGGAATTAAGGAATTATATGAAGATTGCACATCCGGGGTCTGAAATATCGAAGCCCGGCTACCTCAAACAGCGTATGAAGCTCAACCCGCTGGCTTTTTATGAACTGTACCGTTATCATAACAGGAATTTTTATGCGGATCCTGGATTTTCCACTTTTCAGGGCCATTTAATCCTTGCCGCAGACGGGTCGGGAATCAATATCCCGACTACAGAGGAAACCCTCGAAACGTTTGGGACATCCAGTAGAAAGGGGACAAAACCCCAGGCATCCATAGGGCTTGGCTGCTTATATGATGTAATGAACCG
>CAJTVL010000220.1 GCA_910579425.1 uncultured Lachnospiraceae bacterium
AAGGTCAGTTCTGTGGATGCCGCCTGAAAACAAAGAAAACGTCAGAGAAAGGGTATTATGTTATGGTTTTTATGGAGACGGAAGGACTGAAGTGGCCGGAAAAGTAAGATTTTTGTGAGGATCTTCTCAAAATCGGTCAGTAGAGCTATAATGTAGTTAACTGGACATAAAACAGGAAGCCATGAGAACTTTTTTGAGTCGGAACGCAGCAGGGTTCATCTGAGATTCCTGCAGAGAAATGGTTTGTGGAAAAGTAACCATGTATCAGCGCTGAGATAAACTGGCAGAGTAAAATGATTGTTTGGACAGATAAAGAGTACGCATATAAAGGAAAGGTAAGTAAATGAATATTGAGATTAAAAAACTATTGCCGGAACATGTGGAGGAGTATATCCATTTTTTTGATACCACACCTCATGATGATTTAAATCCGGCCAATACCTGTTACTGTGTAAGCTGGTGCAGTGATGATCACCGTGGGATGATGGAGTATCCTTCCAGAGAAGAGAGAAGAGTCATGGCAGCAGAGTATGTAAAATGCGGGAAGATTCAGGGGTATCTGGCTTATGTGGATGGAAAGCTTGCGGGCTGGTGCAATGCCAATACAAGGTCTGAATGCATGAACTGTGGAGGCTGGTTATTTACCATGCCGAAGGTAAGGGAAATGCAGGCGGATTCCAGTGAAAAGGTGAAGTCTGTCTACTGCTTTCTGATTGCTCCTGAGATGAAACGGAAAGGAATCGCAAAACATCTGCTGGAATATGTCTGTCAGGATGCAGTGGAGAGCGGATTTGATTATGTGGAAGTCTATCCCTGGAAAGAAACTGTGGATGAGCGAACGTTTTTCATGGGATTTGTGGATATGTATCAGAATTTCGGATTTAAAATCTGCGGGGAAACAGAAGATAAATTCGTGATGAGAAAATCATTGAAAGGCAACAGATGATGCAAAATTATGAGCCGGGAAATTACAAAGGGGCGCAAAAAACAGGAAACCTTTTCTTGATTTCCTGTCTTTGGCATACCGTTCTATGTAGCGGCGGTTATTCTTAACTGTCTGACCGCATACTGTAAGGGGCTATTCTTTACAGTATGCCTCAAAATATTTGTCTGTTGTGCCTGAAAGGTAAAACTTTTCTTCTGTGCAAGGCATAGATGCTTCCCCCTTTCTCCCACATGGGGCAGATTGCTATTGTTAGCTGATAAGGGTTAATGTTAATCAAATCCCCTGTTTCGTTTGTCCATTTTTTCAAAACTTACAGAATCTTCTCGAATTATAATTGTTATGTTAGCGTTACTGTATTTTGCCGCAATTGGTCACTGATACAGAGAAGCCGATTGGTATGGGAATCATCAGCTATCCTACTTTGGGAGGCCTTTTTGAGCTTTACACTCCGGAAGAATACAAAGAATCCGTCAATCAGATTAAAAAGTACATGGGCGCTGATCATGAGGATGTCAAGGCCATGGAAGCAGACCTGGCAAACTCAACTTTTCTTACAATCTTCTAATTGGGAAAAACAGATATCCCTTTCCAGTCTGCGGACAGGTAAAATCGTGGACAGCCCCTGCCAATGAAATATCATGCTCTTCCAGATATTTGATAACTTCTGAGAAGGTAGCCTCATTTTCACGTTCTACATAGATATACTCATAGCCTGGAATCACCCACTTTGTCCAACCGTCAGGGGCTTCTGAATCATCCTTACATTCCACACCTGCAAGGTAAAGTCCTTGATTGAATCCTTCCCAGGGCTGGAAGGAACGGGAGAAGTCAGACATCGCACCCCATATTCCACGAATGTTTCCATTCTCATCTTTCTTTGCCAAATGTGCAACTTCCCTAAAGTGGGAATTCGCATCATCCCATAGCTTTTGGATAAAGTCTGCTCCGTCCGTTGTTGCCCCTTCTTTTCCTATTACAATGAAGGACTCTTTTTTGCATCTATTGATTTTCATTGATTTGTTGGTCATCTCCTTTTCACATATATCTTCTTCTGTCAATTTTACTGCCATTGACCGATTTTGGGAAGGGTCGAAAACAAACGTCTTATCAAAATCGGTCAATGGAGCAATAATAAATTAAGTTCATTCTTTTTTTAAATGTTTTAGAGGCCTTTTAGAGACTGCTCTGATAGAATGGACAAAAATCCGCAGAAATATTGGATAAACTGTGGATTGCATTTTATATGAGAGGAGAACAACATGAAAAAGAAAACAGGAAAAATGATCTTATT
>CAJTVL010000221.1 GCA_910579425.1 uncultured Lachnospiraceae bacterium
TCCCTTTGCTTTCCTTAGATAAGACCAAGCAGGTAACGGAGATCACAGCGCTTCTTGCCAGAAACCCGGCACTACTGATGCTGAAGCTGGACGGGCTTACTACCAAGCTGGTGTATGAGGACGGGCATCTGATACAGGCTTCCACCCGTGGAAATGGAGAAGTTGGCGAAGAAATCACCCACAATCTCCCTGCCTATCAGAATGTCCCCTTATCAATCCCCTATGAGAAACGTTTGGTTATCACCGGGGAATCCTACATCCACATCAATGACTTTGAACGTCTCAAAGAAACACTCGTAGACGGCGATGGAAAGAAATTCCGCAATGCGCGCAATCTTGTCTCAGGCACAGTACGGAGCCTGAATCCGGAAACCTGCGCAAAACGCTGCGTCTATTTCTCGCCATTCAATGTATTAGAAGGGCTGGATGAAAGTCCCTACAGCGACAGCAGGCAGATGCGGCTTTCGCTTTTAAAGGAGCTGGGCTTTGATACCTGCCCCTATATTGCTATTGAAGGACCGGCGCCGACGGAAGAACTGGCTGCCACCAGTATCGACATGCTGGTAACCGAAGCTTCCAGGCGGTACATTCCGATTGACGGCATCGTTGCAGTCTTCGACAGCCTCAGTTACTCCAAAAGCTGCGGGAAGACAGGACACCATTACAAGGACGGGCTTGCTTACAAGTTTGAGGATGAGCAGTATGAGACCATTTTGCGGAACATTGAATGGACGCCTACCCGCTTCGGAGAGATTGCGCCGGTCGGCATTTTCGATACGGTTGAGATCGACGGCTGCGAAGTATCACGGGCATCCCTGCATAACTTAAGCTTCATAAAGAATCTGGAGCTGGTTCCGGGGTGCAGGATCCTGATCTCCAAACGGAACATGATCATTCCCCACATCGAGGAAAATCTGGACCGGGGAAGATATCAGGATATGGTCCCGCCGCTCTGCCCGTGCTGCCAGTCGGCCACCTTGATTAAACGGCGGAAAACCAGCAACGGCAGAATCGTGGAGACCGTCCATTGTAACAATCCGTCATGCGACAGCCAGATCCTGCGGAAGTTCGAGCATTTCGTGGGGAAGAAGGCTATGGATATCGAAGGGTTCTCTTCAGCTACGTTGGAGAGGTTCTTAGAGCTAGGCTATCTGGATTCCTTTCAGGATCTGTACCATCTGGATCTGTACCGCGAGGATATTCTTGCACTGGACGGATTTGGCGAGAAATCCTATGAACGCCTCTGGAGCGCCATTACCAGAAGCCGGGAGACAGACTTCGTGCATTTCCTGGTAGCAATGGACATCCCCATGGTGGGGCGGACAAAGAGCCGTATTTTAAATACCGTATTTTCCGGAAACCTGAATGACTTTGAAGCCGCTGCTGTCGGCAGTTATGACTTTACTGCACTGGAGGACTTCGGGGAGACACTGAACCACAACATTCACACATGGTTTTCCAACGAAGAAAACTTGTGTTTATGGAAAGAATTACAGAAAGAACTTACATTCAAATCAAAGGAGGAACACATCATGAAAGAAGTAAAAGAAAATCCATTTATGGGACGAACAGTTGTTGCGACAGGAAAGCTTACGCATTTTACCCGCGATGGCATCAACACAAAGATCCTGGAGCTTGGAGGGAAACCCGGAAGCTCCGTAACGAAAAAGACCGATTACCTGATCTGCGGGGAGAAGGCAGGAAGCAAGCTGAAAAAGGCCCAGGAGCTGAACATTCCGGTTCTGACAGAAGAGCAGTTCCTGAAGATGATTGCGTAACCAGCACTTATCACATAATAAGGGAAACAGCCATGAAAGAAATGATTTATGAACTATGCCCGCACTGCAATGCGGAGGTCTCGGTCTTATGGGATACAGCGTCACAAGGGTATCTGACAAACTGCCCTTCCTGCGGCAAGCGCTTACTGCTCTGCAGTGAATGTGTAAACCGTGACGGCTGTGACTATAACCAGGAATCCGGTCTGTGCAGACGGGTGGTAGAAGTCATGTGGCGGGAGCTTTCAGATATACCTTTGGAGGTTCCGGACTCTGGAGACGAATTCTTTGCAGAGGCATTTACACTGCAGGGAATCACATTTCCGGCCAGAATCACACGGACAGAACTCTGGCACTGGTTTGATGACCGCCATCCGAAAGGCGTGGCATATTTACTGTATGGATTACGAAAAGAATA
>CAJTVL010000222.1 GCA_910579425.1 uncultured Lachnospiraceae bacterium
ATGATTAGCCAGCCATGAATTTAGTTCTCCGTTATATAGCAGGGCGGATAGAATTGCAAGAGAACCGCTTCCAGTGTATGACCAGCTCATTCCATTGTGTTTTTGACGTCCGGCTACGATCAGATCATTGGCTTTTTCTACTGGATTACTGGAATTCCGATAATCCATAACAGACCTTAACGCATAGCAGGGAACATATGGTTTTTTGCGCCCAAGATAGTTCACGGCATCTTCCAGCCGTAACGGATTCTTGATAAATTCAGAACCCAGGTTTTTTAAATATGTGACTGCATCGTCCACATTGCCAGCCCAAAGTTTCCGGTTCAGCGTATTGCGGATTTCATGTCTGGCATCTTTTGATCCTTTCAATGCCATGCTGAGGAGTTCTGTCATCTTTTTTTCAAGATGATACCAATCGAGCATAAGCGTATATGGGCAGAACGAGAAGAAGGCTTCGATGTTTTTACGGATATTTTGTGCTCCGTCAGAGAAAATATAGAGATGCCTGTTTTCCAGAAGGTGATTGGAAAGCAGGAACGCCACGACAAGGGAGAATGCCTTCTTCATGCCAATGGCAGTGAGCAGATAGCATCCTTCTGGGGTTTGTATATGGACAACGGTATTTTCAACGACCTTTCCCTGTTTCCTGCCTCCATCCCTCCGGGCATCCTTCTGATGGTCAACCCCCACATCGTCTATGGAGACATAGACGCAGTTTTCCGGGTGGGTTTCCACGGCCTCGATCAGGGCTTTCTCTTTGATCTGGTCGCAGTCCTCTCGGCCTTCATTAAAACAGGCAATCTGTTCTTTGAAACGTGTTTGTGCACATTGGCCCTGGGCTTCTTCTGCCGGGCGATCCGGACATTTTACACAGTCCGGGATCAGATCCGGATTTTCGATACGGCCAGTCTGGGAACTGATCGAATATTGCTGAAGCGTCTGTTGTGCTTTTTGCTGCAGGATTTCCCCGGCCCGCCTGCCATGGCATTCGATATGTTCGTTCAATGTGCTTGTTTTGACCTCCATCCCAGGAAGCCTGTGCAGGATGGCATTGAGCAATGTACAGGATTTACGATAGCTGAGGTTTGAGCAGAAACGGCATAGGATTTCTTCAAATGCAAGGCTGTAAAGATGCTCTTTGGGCATCAGCAATGCCGCAAAGGAACTTGCCAGCCTACAGGATATCCTTCCAATCTCAGTCTCAACAGAGGTTCTGCGCGGGGCTATTTCCTCAGACTCCTGTTTTTTTTAGAGGCCGTACCCAGATAGTTTTCAGCCAGCCCTTCCGCCATCAGGTTTCTTGCGGAAAGGACGGCCTGCTCTAATTCGCCAAGGTCCTTAAGGAACCCATCTTTGGTAGACAGGTCAAACTCGCAGACATTGGGGATTGCACTGTCAATGCGGACTGTTTTTTCGATCATCGTGCCATCTTTTCCTTTGATGCGCGCAACGATTTCAAGATCCATCCTGTCATGTTCGGGATTGTCATTCTGATTGTTTTCGGAGGTGTTTTTCATGAGTTCTTCCTTTCTAAGTTCCAGGCGTAATGGGACTTCGCAGATGATTTTCTTTGGGGTGTTGATGTGGATATCTGTTGGAGGGCGGCGGATATCAGCAAGGGAAATCCCTTCTTTGCGGAGATACCGCCATATAACGTCTGGCGGGACACCGGTATATTTTGAGAGGAGGGGTCCTGTCCATCTGGGTAAGCCATCCGGGGGATCTGTATTTAAAAGCTGGCGGATTTTCTCTTGAAAAGTCTTGCCATAACGGTTTGCGTTTTTGCCCCGAGGGAGATTGAAAAGTCCGGGGATTCCCTGATCTGAGAAACGGTTTTTCCATAAAATAACCGTATTCGGGCGTTCGCCTAATTCCATGGCGATCTCTTTGATTTGTTTTCCTTCCAGGCATTGCAATATCATCCTGGCACGCAAAGCAAGCCTCGGATTTAATGGATCCGCGGCCAATGATTGCAGGGAAATAAAATCTGTTTTGGAGCATGTAATCGGAGTATATTTTCTTGGCATAAAGCTTATAGAACCTCAAAATATTGTTTTTATAAGAATACCACAGGAATGATAGAAATACAATAATAACTATTTTATAGAAATAGAAAAATAAAATTCCCCACAGTTTTGTTGTGGGGAATCGAATTAACATTAAGAGCAACCGTACAGGTGG
>CAJTVL010000223.1 GCA_910579425.1 uncultured Lachnospiraceae bacterium
GTCTTTTGGTCTTTGGTTTCTTTGGTTCGGAATAGTGTGGTGCTGGCGGTCTATTTCTTGTTTTCGGTTGCTTGCTTCTTTACCGTACATGAGCATTTACACCGGAGTGGAATCACCGGGAGCGCCCGGAGCCATCCAGGATGTATGAGGAATATTGCGAGATGGCCTCCCTCCATCTTCCCCCGGAGCAGACCAATGCCTATGGCCTTTATCACGCCCAGGCCATCAGCGAGGGGCAGCGCGCCGCTGCTTCGGAGAAAAGAGTGTTTAACCTGACCCGCAGCGGAACCACAGGACAGCAACGATACGGCACGGTGCTCTGGTCCGGGGATATTGCGGCCACCTGGGAAACCCTGAGAAGGCAGATTGCGGCAGGCATTCACTTTTGCGCCAGCGGCCTTCCCTACTGGACGGTGGATATCGGCGCTTTTTTCGTGAAAGAGGGAGATCTGTGGTACTGGAAGGGAGATTACCCGGACACCATCCAGGATATGGACTACCGGGAGCTGTTTGTCAGGTGGTATCAGTGGGGCGCCTTTCTTCCTGTATTTCGGGGACACGGGACAGACTGCCGAAGGGAGCTGTGGCATTTCGCCAACACGGAAAAGGAAGCCTTTTATGACGCGCTGCTTCTGGCAAACAGGCTTCGCTATGAGCTGATGCCTTATATTTATTCTCTGGCGGGCTTGAGCTGGCTTGAGGATCGCTCGATCCTGCGGCACCTGGCTTTTGCTTTTCCACAGGATCGGCAGGTCTGGGAGATCAAAGACCAGTATCTGTTCGGGGAAGGGCTGATGGTGTGCCCGGTGACGGAACCTTTTTATTATAATAAGGGAAGCGGCCAGGAGCAGACCCGGAAGGTCTATCTGCCAGCGGGCTTTCGGTGGTACGATTATTGGACAAAGGGATGCTATGAGGGTGGACAGTGGATTTCTGCCCCGGCTCCCCTTTGCCAAATTCCCTTATTTGTCCGGGAGGGGACGGTTCTTCCCATGACAGAGGCTGCTCTCTCCACCGGGGAACAGGGGCAGGCGCTTACGGTGAAGGTTTATCCCGGAAAGGACGGCAGCTTTACGCTGTACGAGGATAAGGGAGACGGGTTCGGGTATGAGGCCGGGGAATACTGCCTGACAAAGCTGTGCTGGCAGGAGGCCGAAAGGCGTCTGGTTACGGAAAAGGTGAGAGAGTGTGATAAGATTACGGAGAGGTATCGGATAGAGAAGATTCTGGTGATGTAGAAGGGATATGAACTGAAAGCAGCTCTCTATGACGCGGAAGAGAAAATAGCCGCATTAACGGCGCGCATCAATAAAGACTATACGAATTCCTCAAAATCATCTTCACAGAGCCCTGACCACAAAACCATCCCAAACGGAAGGGAAAAAAGCGTCAGAAAACCAGGCGGCCAAAAAGGGCACATCCATCATGAACGTAAGCACATGGAACCAAGACAGGAGATAGTCATCCCTGCACCTTCTGTATATAGAGACGACCCGAACTTCAAAGAAACTGGCAATATGATCCGCAAGCAGCTGGTAAAGCTGCTTGCGGATTTTACATTTGTAGAATTCATGAAATTTTCAATTTTAGCTTGATTAATCCTTCTCATTATGTTATAGTATAGAAGATGCAGATGTAGTTCATTGGTAGAATATCAGCTTCCCAAGCTGAGGAGGCGGGTTCGATTCCCGTCATCTGCTTTTTTTGATACCCATTTTACAGGGTTTCTGATGGTGTGGGAATGAAAAGGTAATCATGCATAAGTCCATAATCAATTGTAGAAATATGATTGATTGTGGGCTTTTTTAGTACCTGAATATATTTAAAGTGGACACGATCTTGTCAAAAACGGCTGTATGAGCCTCACAAAGCATTAGAAAAGGTATTATATTACAGTGACTATAGCACTAATTGAAAAAGGATTTTAAAGAGTAAGACACAGTTCAATTATTTTTTGCGGTACTCTCTTGGCAAGGTCTGATAAAAGGATTTAAAGGTTGCAGTAAACTTACTTTGACTATCATAGCCAACAGCTTGTGCAATTTCCGCTATGGTCATATCGGTTTCTTTTAACATTTTTGCCGCTTGTTCCATGCGGTGTTCTTTGATGTGTGCG
>CAJTVL010000224.1 GCA_910579425.1 uncultured Lachnospiraceae bacterium
AGATCAGGATAAGCGGCGACTTGGGGATTCCCGATTTCACTTCACAGTTCCAGTTTAAGGATGGGGCGTTTTCCGTGGCGGACAGCGGTTTCGCAGTGGATATGGGCGCACTGGATGGCAGGCTGACGCCTCAATATTCAGGCAATATGTATTCCGATATGTATCAATATCAGTTCAAGAAAGTTTTATAAGTGTGTGATTCCCTATCCCCAATAAGCCACAGCCTGATAAGGCAGGGCGGCATGGGCATAGGGACAGGCGAAAACAGTCAGGAAGATTTTTGACAGAAATCTTTGTCGATTTGTGGGTAAACAAAGTTATAAACCGAAAGAAAAAAGTAATATTGATTCTGAACATGTAAGTCAGTAGGTGGCATAAGATGGAAAATAAAATGGAGCGAATCAATGCATTGCTGGAGAAGCCATGTTTTATCATGGATTATCTTCCGGAACAGGCGAAAGCGGACAATGGCGGGCAGTTTTTTGATGTAGAGTATTATCTGCTGAACAGCGATAAACATATTGGGTTGAAAGACAGGTTTGTTGCCGTCATTTTGAAACTGATGTGTTATTACCATGTATCTATTCTGTGGAATGGATGGGTTGACCTGCCTTCACCGAAAATGATAGAAGAAGCAGTCTGTGAAATTATGGGGAACCGTTCGGGTACACTGAATGTCCTGTTTGTGGAGGAAGATGCGCTGCTGGTTTTTGATTGGGATTGCTTAAATCTGTCAGTGTATAATCCGTCAGAAGATGTCCAGTCCATTATGGAGAGGATTGCGTTTTCAGAAGGCTTATTTTGGAGAGAAGCGGCAAATTAGGTCTGGATAGCGAACTAATTATAGGAAAAGACAAAGTGTTGGAGATAGGCAGTAAGGATTTAGATGATTTTTATGTTTCAGCGTCAGATATTGACAGGATGAGCCTTTTCTTCATTTTACTGACATCACTGCACTATTATGAGGAAAATGGTGAAGATGTCGAGGCATTAAAAGCATTTTGTGAGAAGATTCAGGAGCGGCGCAATAGGGCGGCGGAAATTGCAGATGATATTTTTCCCATAGATTTCCACATATATGAGATTAAATGGTCAGAGAACGACCGTCTGCTTGCATCCTGCACCTTTTAGTTTTTCCGTGACATAAATGCGCCCTTCTTCTTTTGAGAGGCCCTCCATGTTGTAATTCATGACAAGTCTCTGACGCAGCGGCTCATGCGCATTCAGGCGCAGGGTATTGTTTAACTGGGGCTGTCCGGCAAGGAGGATGACGGCGCGGTCCCTGGAATCCATCTCAAAGTTGAACAGTATCTTTAAGTCGCTTAAAACGGCTTCGTTCATGTGGTTGGCCTCATTGATGATGATGACCGGGGTGATCCTTTTTTCAAGGGCAAGATAGTTGACCGAGTCCTGTATGAGCTTAAAGTTGTCTATCTTGCGGGATGCAGGTTCCGTCCCAAAGGAGGAAGGCAGAAGGCGGTAGAATTCCTGTACGGTGAGGGTGGAAAGGCTTGAATAGACCACCTTATAGCGTGAAGGGTTCAGGGAAGCGGCAAAAGAACGAAGCGCCGTTGTCTTGCTGAGTCCCGGGGAGCCGGTCAGGAGGCCAAAGCCTTTGGTCTCGACAAGATAATTCAGGCGGAAACGCACCTCGTGGGATTCCTCATTCTCCACGAGGATCTCTTTGGAATTCTTTAGGAACGGGTTGAATTCCAGGCCGAAACGTGCAATGTAATCCATCATTCATCACCTCTGCAAAGATAAGTCTTATTTCTTTTGATCATGGAGTTATCGTGTTTGTGCAGGAGCTTTACAGGCGTAAGGGAGACGCGCAGTTTGTCAAGGGAATGGAAAGCGCGCATGTCAAGGGAAGCCATCCACTGGTCCTTCATGGTGCGGGAGCCGTCTGGAGCCGGATAAGGCTTCTCGGCCGCTGCCCTGTAGTAATCGTCAAGACCCTGGAAATCATCCTTCGTGCCGCTTATCAAAGGGGCAATAGCCCCGTAGCGCATCAGAGCGACAGCGTGTTTTTCATCCTGTGTCATGTATAACAAACCTTTGCGGATTGTTAGGTTGGTGTAGTTAAAAACCATGTTACGGTCAA
>CAJTVL010000225.1 GCA_910579425.1 uncultured Lachnospiraceae bacterium
GGTGTTCGCCCTCAATCTTTTCAAGGGTGCGTATGGCTTCTATATTCTGGCGGAACTTCTCTTTCGGCGCAAATCCTTTCCCGGTGTTTTCAGTTTCATTAAAAGAAATGTGATAATTTACTGCTCCCGACTTATCAATCTCCGGCTCTTTTTCTGATGCTTTTTCCGGTTCCCCTGTCAACATTTCCACGTCACCCATGACCTGCCTGATAAACGGATCATTCTCTAAGGCGTTTTCGTCTACAAGCTGTCCGTCCACAATTCCTGCTTTTTCCAAACGCTCCCGGACTGCCTGTGCGTCAATGTCGGGGAAATCATCTTCTTTTCCAGAAACCGCCTTTGTTCCTGAAGCTGTTTCTGTTTCCGGTAAATCCTCTGTTGATAAATCTTTTCCTTGTAAATCTCCGTTGAGTTTACCGCAGAAAATATCCGCTTCCTCTATCGCAGTAAATGTAGGTACTGTGCCATCGCCCGCCACATAATAATCCTGCGTTTCGTTATCCCATACCGCATAAGGCTCTGTAAAGGCATCTGTTGTTTCTGTAACAGTAAAGCGTTCTGCTGTTTCCTGCTCCGGTTCTTCAGATAAACTTTCCGGCTCTGTTCTTGAAATTTTCTCCGCAGCTTTTTCTTCCCTCTGCTGTGCCGGCTCATTCTCATAACGTGTCGCATATTTCTGTGCTTCCTTCAGCAGAACGTCCATCTCCACCGCTTTTTCTGTATTGCCGCTTAATGACTGCATCAGGACATAATCGGCGGCTTCTAAAAACAAAGCATCATAAACCGCCTTGCCCTCTAATCTTCTGTCAGCGTCCTCAATGGCAACCTCCCCGCTATCCTCATTCCAGCCGACCACATCTTTCATGGACAGCGCACCGCAGATTTTTACCACAGCGGACATCTCCGCAAGCCTTTCAATCAGTGCTTTCTCACTGTCACTGATTTTGTTTTCCGGTTCAGGATTTTGTGCCTTTTCCCCGGAAGTTCCTGCTTCCCGTTCTGGTACAGCCGCCTTCTCTGGCTCCCTGTCACGCTCTATGTACCGTCTTGCCTGATTGGTAAAACCGTCCAGCACAGCCGGGTGGGAAGTGACGATATAATCCCTTGTCTGCCAGTCAGAGGAAGGCACAAGGCTTTTTGCCCATTCCTTATTGTCCGGTGAAAACCGCCCGTCATGAGATAAATGCGTGATTGTATTGGCAAGGACAATCTCTACACGCTCCTTCCCGTACTGCCTGATAACGCCCTCGGCGGTATCCCTCGGAAGTGTATAACCGTCAAATTTTTCCGCAATCGCCTGTTCTATGGCATTTTTGCACTCTACCCGGATACCATGCTCCAGCTTTTCCTGCTCCCGGCGCATGGCTTCCTCTGCCTGCTCTTTTTTATACTGTGCATAGGCTTCCTTGCCCTTTGGCGAAAGGTATTTATCCGCTTTTACAAGTTCGCTGATGCGTTTCTCCACCACATTCCACTTCAAAAGGACTTTTGCGTATGGGTTTCCATAACTGCCCTTTTCCAAACGGATACCCTTTGCGTCATGGTCTTCATGCCCTTTATCGCTCCCGATCAGTGCGTGGGAACTGCCGCCTGTGCCATATTCATTTTTAAGGAACGCAATATTATCTTTTTTATCATGCCCCTCCATGAAATACTCATAAATCCGGAAATGCCCATGATGAAAGCCGCTGCCCCCTGTCAGCCGGGTGTCTATCTCGTCCTGTGTGATAAAATCCTCATTCCGCACCTCCACACTGTCCTGTGCCGGATATTCTCTTTTTTCCACACCTAAATCTGCAATCTCTGAAAGCAGATGCTCCGGACTTTTCACATACCGCCACTTTATCTGCTTTTCCCCGGCTTCAAGCTGTTCTTTCGCTTTGGAAAGCTCCCCGGAAACAATATCCCGCCCTTCCTGCGTGGATAAAAGCTCACAAAGGTTCGTGATGCTTTCCGGGTGGTTATAATTCTTTATGGGTATGTTCTCCGGCACTTCCCCGATACCGTCCCGGAAGAAATTGAACAGGTCATTTGACACCC
>CAJTVL010000226.1 GCA_910579425.1 uncultured Lachnospiraceae bacterium
CCGAATAATAAGTAACCAGCCATATAACTTGCCTGATTTTCCATCTGCGTCGTTGGTCTACACTCCGTTACGGTCCGTGCTGAACATGTGCCGCTGGCACATAGCACCGTCAATCGGCGTAGCGCCCACTACGTCTCATCCCTCCGCCTTGCATATAAAAATTCATTCTGCGTTATATGGCTAGTACAGCATTGCTGAAATAACAATGAATAAATATTGCTTTTTTATTGTAGTCGGTGCATAATAATTCTATCACTAAAGAATGGATGGATTACTATGCGAAGGAAAACAATTGATACTATCCCGGTTTTATCTGATGCCATGAAAAATATATTATCTGCTTTTTCAAAAAGCCGCTCCCTTCCGTCTGGACTGGTCAAAAGAGCCGGCATTGTCCTGCTTGCGTCACAGGGGGAACTCAACCAGAATATTGCATCACAGGTCGGACTTCATTATAATAATGTTGCCACCTGGCGCAGCCGATTCCTCGCGGCGCTCCCCGCCTTGCGGAAGATTGAAATGGACGATCCGGAAAAGCTCGAAGATGAGATACGGGCAGTCCTGTCCGATAAAAAGCGTCCCGGTGCCCCGTCTGTTTTTACGCCGGATCAGATTATGCGGATCATCGACCTTGCATGCAGTAACCCAAATGATTTTGGGTACGAAGTAAGCCAGTGGAGCCTCCCGCTGTTAGTGGCAGAAATTAAAAAGCAGGGGATAGCAGCACAGATTTCTGAGAAATCTGTCAGCCGTTTTTTAAAAATGAGGTAGATTTACATCCCCACAAAATTCGTTACTGGCTTCATTCTTCGGAAAAGACAGAAGCCCCGGAATCTTTTGCGCGGAAAGTAAACGAAATCTGCGGCCTCTACCAGAGTGCCCGGGAACAAAGCCGGGAAGGCGCACACATTGTTTCCACGGATGAAATGACCGGGGTACAGGCGTTGGAACATAAATATCCTGATAAGCTCCCATTACCCGGCCAGTGCGCCAAAATGGAGTTTGAGTATATCCGCCATGGCACGACCAGTCTCATCGGGTTCTTTGATGTTGCAACGGGCCGTATGGAAATGCCATATCTAAACTCCACACGCACAGAAGAGGATTTTGTGGAAGCTGTAAAAGCATTGACAGAAACAGACCCGCAGGCTCCATGGACATTTATATGTGATGGCCTGAACACCCATAAGTCGGAAGCCCTTGTCCGCTTTGTGGCAGAGGCCTGTGTCCCTGGTGTGGAACTGGGCAAAAAAGGAAAGACAGGGATCCTCAAAAGTATGAAAAGCCGGGCAGATTTCCTGCATGACCCTTCCCACCGGATCCGCTTTGTGTATACTCCGAAACACAGTTCCTGGATGAACCAGATTGAGATATGGTTTGGCATCATTAACCGAAAGCTGCTGAAGCGGAAAAGCTATCTGTCAATAGAAGAACTGGAAGCAAGCATCTTGCGCTTTATTGAACAGTACAATCTTACAGCACACCCATTTAAGTGGACATATGCTGGGATACCATTAGCAATTTAATCACTGATATTTAAGCAATGCTGTACTAGGCAGCTAGAGGGCAATCTCAAAAGTCACCGCTTGCCGTTTCAAAATCTGCAAACGAACCGCCATTCCATTGAGTTTGAAAGCCCAGTATATCTCTATAAAACCGGACCATGTTATCTATGTTACCAACCAGTAAACTCACACCTACACGCACTTTTTTCCCATTCATTATCATTATCTCCTCTATACTACAACTCTGAATTTATCAACTTTGTATACCCTTCTTTACAAATTCAACAACTTTTCCAACTCATCTATTTCCTTACCAGTCTTCCTCTCGATTTCACGAATATCAGTACACTAACTCCATTATACGCTGACATAACGAAAAAGTATAACTTTGCTGCTAATTACATTAATTTGAGTCTTCCCGAATCAAGAAATTCAGATTCTATTGAAGTATTTTTAGAAATAATTTATTTAGCTCTCCCCACTTAATTGCTTTT
>CAJTVL010000227.1 GCA_910579425.1 uncultured Lachnospiraceae bacterium
CGGAAATCACGATATGACCGGCATATTTCCCACCCACTGCCATGTGTATAATCGTTCCGGTCTGGTGGCAGTCCTGATAAGGAATATCCAGGTGTTTCATCAGTTTATCGTTTCCGGCCGCGACCTTTATGCCGTCCACTTTCGCAGTCACGCCATTTCCGCTGATCTCCTGTATATCCGATACACGGGTTCTGTCGATCTCTTTCCCGTATGCCCGCTGCAAGCTCTTGCTGATGGGGTGGGAAGATGCGCTCTCTGCAAGAGCCGCATACTCCAACAGTTTTTCATTCCCTATGGCAGAATGGTGAATCCCGTTCACTTCAAAGACACCTTTTGTCATGGTTCCGGTTTTGTCAAAAACAACATACTTCGTCTGGGAGAGGACTTCCAGATAGTTGGAACCTTTCACCAACACGCCCTCCTTGCTTGCGCCTCCGATTCCCGCAAAGAAACTCAACGGAATACTGATTACAAGCGCACAAGGGCAGCTGATAACGAGGAATGTCAATGCCCGGTAAATCCAGACACCCCAGTCCGCAGACAATCCCATAAAAAGCATACGGATAACAGGGGGAAGGAACGCCAACGCCAATGCCGCATAGCAGACGGCAGGCGTATATATTTTTGCAAATTTCGAGATAAAATCCTCTGATTTTGATTTGCGGGAGCTCGCGTTTTCCACTAAATCCAAAATCTTGGAAACCGTGGATTCCCCAAACTCCTTGGTGGTCTGTATCTTCAATACGCCGGTCATGCTGATACATCCGCTGATTACTTCATCGCCAGCCTTTGCCTCCCTGGGCAGACTTTCCCCGGTCAGCGCACTGGTATTCAGGCTGGAATTGCCCTCAACAATCATACCGTCAATCGGCACTTTTTCTCCCGGCTGAACAACAATCACGCTGCCAATCCCTACTTCATCCGGGTCTACCTGCTCTAACTTTCCATTTCTCTCTACATTCGCATAATCGGGCCGGATATCCATCAGGTTGCTGATATTGCGGCGGCTCTTTCCAACCGCATACCCCTGGAACCACTCCCCAATCTGGTAAAACAGCATAACGGCGATTGCTTCCAGATATTCGCCATTCTCATAAACAGCCAGAGCCATTGCTCCAATCGTGGCCACTGCCATCAGAAAACTCTCGTCAAATACCTGACGGTTTTTAATACCCTTTACAGCTTTCCTCAGAATGTCATATCCGATAATCAGATAGTCGGCCAGATAGCACCCAAAACGAAGCCATCTTCCTGCAGACGGGAATAAATATCCGCAGGCCATATCAAACATCTCTGCGGAAATAAACTGGAGCGCCAGTAAGATTCCGGCGCTGATTAAAATCCGAACCATCATAACCCGTTGCTTTCTTGTCATGCCGTCTTTGCGGCTGCCGACAAAAATAAGAAGAACAGCAGCCATTATGATAACCACTGTAAGCAGTATGCTTATCACTAATTCCTGCATAGTAAAACTCCTTTCAATATATGCTTAATTATTTAATTGATATTGGTAAAAATGACACCCCTAAATTACAGCGGTGCATTTTAAGGGTGTCATTCCGTTACTGGCTGCTGCCGCTTAAAGGAATATTTCGCAGTCCGGCTCCACTTTCTTGCAGGCATCCAATACGTTCTTCATAACATCCTTTGGCTCCTGCCCCTCGTCAAATTCCACGATCATCTTCTGTGTCATAAAATTGACGGTTGCGCTCTGTACGCCGACGGTCTTACGGGCTGCATCCTCCATCAGGTTTGCGCAGTTGGCACAGTCTACCTCGATCTTGTAAGTCTTCTTCATTGAAAAAGTCCTCCTTGCTATTTTCTATTTTTTAAATTTAATGATTAATTACTTGTTTAATCACCATGGCTGCAGTATAATACACAAAAGGGCACCCGTCAATGCCTCTCAGGCATTCCCACCCAAATGGGCGAAAAGTATTTCCGTTTGGGCGAAATGCAAGCGAAAAAGAAAGG
>CAJTVL010000228.1 GCA_910579425.1 uncultured Lachnospiraceae bacterium
TTCCGCTCAAAGACGGATTATGTAAACGGAGGGTCACAGTCCCTCCGGAGAGGGCTAACCGCCTACCATCCTGGTAGTCCCAAACAGATAGTAACACAATCCGACAGGAATTTCAACTGCATCCACTTTTGAGATAATAAAAGTACGAAGTCATTTTCTGAGTGTCATTTTAGTGTCACAGAGCAAAAAGAAAGACCGGAAAGCCCTTATTTTGAGGGCGCTGAAAAACTCCCACTTTTTTAGCAGGAGTTTTCTTTCTTCTAGATATAGACAGCTTCCATACACAAATTTATTCTAAAGTATGCAAAAAGAGAAAGCCCCCTTATTGCGTAACCAGCTCAGTCAGCTTCGAGATCCTCTTGACATTTGCCACAAATCCCGTGAAATACATCTGCAGTTTCATGGCAAATAATCCTCTCGAATCCGCTCTGCGCAATCCGTAGGCTTCTTTTAATTCCCCATTCTTTTCTTCGATCCGATGCCGGATCTTCATCCGTTCCCTGAAATATTCGCTTTCCTCAAATCTAAGCCGCTCCAAGTTCTTCTCACTTGCCTGTGTAATGCTGTAACTCCGTTCTTTTGACTTCCCATTTCCTACACGGCAGCTTTCCTTTAACGGACATTTCCTGCATTTGACTTTACTGAATACATATCTTATATAGGTATTCCCATTCTTTGCTGGCCGCTTTTCTACACGCATCGCCAGTTCCCCTGCCGGGCACTGCAGCATTCCTGCATCCTTATTATAACAGAACCCTTCCTCCAGCTTCCCGCTCGCGGCCGCCGCTACAGCTGTGTTTGTACGCGCTATCAATGAGATATCTTCTCCGCAGACCTCCAGATTATCATCGCTGACATATGCCATATCCCCTATGACTTCTGTTAACTTGATCCCATTTTTCTGCGCTTTTTCTATCAGTCCCGGTAATTCCTGTCCGTCTGGCGCTCCCCCGTGCGTTACGCTTATCCCTGCAATCAAACGCTCTTGTGTCATTGCCAGGTGGTTTTTATATCCGTAAAATGTACTTGTTGGTGTCTTGTGCCCGAACCGTGCATCCCTGTCATCCTTTGACCGGATATCCCTGATCTGCTCATCCTCAAGCAGTTCTTTCATCTTTTTGGATAGTTCCTGTATTTTTCGGTTGCCGCAGGTCTCTATCCCTTCCTCAAGTACCCTGAGCAGTTCTCTTGTATAGGCAATCTCCTCATCCAGTCCCGCTTCCAGAGATGGTTTCTCTGGAAATTTTTCTGATAATTCGAAAGTATTTTTATAGATTTCCTTCCGAAGCTGTTTACTTATATCACGCAGGATCTGTGTGGGGGATTTCGCCCGGACAGATGCATTTGTATGGGTGGAATCCACGATGATGGTCCCGGATCTTATCAGCCCTTTATCCAAAGCCTGCTGTATCGTTTCCCTCAGCATCTCTTCCAGGATATCTTCCGTAATGCGTGTCTTTCTGAATTTCGTCAATAGGCTGGGATCGATCATTTTCGCTTCCGGTTCCAGGTCCAGGAAAAATTTATATGCCATATCTGTCTGGGCGCTGCTGATCAGGGCTTCATCGGAGAGGTCGTATAGCTTTTTTAAAAATAAGAGTTTGAACATCATCTCCGGTTCTTTTGCCGGACGCCCAAACTTTTCACAATACTGTTTACGCAGCATTGGATTTACAAAACTGAAATCTATGTTCTCTTTGATCCTGCGCAGAAGGTGATTGGCGGGTATGATCGCATCATAAATCCCCTGATAGGGTGATAGTGATAGTTTTAACTGTGAATTATCTTTCAGCATTTCGGGAGCCTCCCTCCTCATATTTCCATTATAATACCAATAATGAAAAAAGCCCAATTCTTTTTTTAGAATCAGACTTTTTCAGTGCCCTCGAAAACAGGCTGCAGCGGGAGTTTCAAGCAGACCGGGCGAACCACAAGTGGTGTA
>CAJTVL010000229.1 GCA_910579425.1 uncultured Lachnospiraceae bacterium
AGGAACAGAGGGAACGCATGGAGCGTATCAAACGCCGGAAGGCACAGGGGCTTCAAGACCGATACCTTTATGATTACACTTTCTCCAACGATAACGGCCAGAATCCTATCATGGAGAAAGCGCACGCCTATGTGGAGCATTGGAAGGAGGCATACCGTGATAATACCGGCCTTCTGCTCTTTGGTGATGTGGGAACCGGGAAATTGATTTTGTCAAGATTGGTTGACACATTTTCCTCAAGGATTTTGTAACCTATGCTGCTTCTTTCAGGGAATCATAGTATTGCTGTCGTTTAACCATAGGAGGAAGCCCTCCGTTGGCAGAGCAGATTCTTCGGTTATTCCAGTAGCTGATGAAATATCTCCAGATAATCGTCCTGAGTTCATCTGTGGTCATTTTTTCCGTATCATAACGGTCGTACAGCAGTTCTGATTTCATCCTTGCCCACATACTTTCACAGCGGGCATTATCATGGCATCTTCCGCCTGCACTGTTCATACTTTGCTGTATGCCGTACTGCCGGACCGCATCGCGGTAAAGCTGGCTGGTGTACTGGCTCCCTCTGTCACTATGGATAATGGCTCCACGGATACCGGGGTACGCATTAAAAGTATTTTCCAGTGTCTGAACACATAACGGCGCCTTCCTGTTGGTATCCATTGCCAGACCGACCACGCTGGAATCAAAACAGTCAAAAACAGCAGAAACATACAGTTTTCCATTACTGGCTTTGATCTCTGTTATATCTGTAACACATTTTGTCAGCGGCTCCTCTGCATGGAAATCACGTTTTAACAGATCGTCTGATTTTCTGGCTTCCCTGTCCGCTTTTGTGATCCCGTTTGGCTTGCGTCTGGGATGATGACTGATTCCGATCTCTTCCATGATACGGTAAACAGTGCGTTCACTGGGAATATTCACATTTTCTGGCTGCTTCAATGTCAATGCCTGATACATGCGGATACGGCCATAAGTATCATTGCATTCATCTTCCGTAAGAATCTCTTTCATGGCCTCCGCCAGTGGCTGATATTTCCATGGGCAGTCTTTGTTTGCAAGATACTGGTAAAATCCTTGTCTGCTGACATGGAGGACTCTGCAGAAAAAAGCGATATCCCCTTTTAATTCGCCGTCTTTCGTTTTTAATGCAATAAACTTCATTCTTTCGTTTTTGCTGACTTCAGACGGCTCGCAGCGAAAAAAGCGCTGGCTTCCTCCAGAAAATCATTTTCTTTCTTCAAACGGCGGTTTTCTTTCTCCAGTTCTTTTACCTGTCGGCGAAGCTTTAGGAGTTCCTCGTTAAGCGTCATAGCGCTTTGTGGAGTCTGTGAACCAGCTCCAAGGTCAAGATTGCCAAGACGGTTAGCCCGTACCCAGCCATACATGGTGTTTTTGGGAATCCCCAGTTCTTTAGCAGCTTTAGCTTGTCCGATTTCTTTAGCGAGCTTCACTGCCTGTACTTTGTATTCGTGGTCATATTGTCTGTTTTCTGCCATTTTGTTCACTCCTTATTCTCTTGATTATATCTCAAATCCTTGAGAATGTGGTGTCAACTTTTTTTATACCACATCAAATGCAGTGCTGTACCAAGAGCTGCATCAGTTGGACAAGCTCACTCTCCAAGCGTTGCTGATGAGGACGCAGGGCTTTTCAGTCACTGAAATTTCAGTGGAATTGAGTTTAAACAAGGAAGTCATTTACAAGCGTTTGAACAGGTTTAAGAAAAAAATTAAAAAACTTTTGGGATAGTGTCCAAAATCGCACTCTCCCATCGGCTACTGGGTGAGAGGGCAAAAATCTCTTGCCCAGTTTTCTTTTATATGGAAAACGGGACGGCTCTTTGACAACCGAATACCCATTCACCAAATACATTCTCTTT
>CAJTVL010000230.1 GCA_910579425.1 uncultured Lachnospiraceae bacterium
CAGCGACCGTAAATCCGTTTTCCTCGCTTAAGAAGATTTTATTTACATACCTGCAGCGCATCCCATTCCTCCCTCCAGCTTTCTATGGCCCTGAGTTCAAAAGGCTTTTCCTCACTGTCATACCAGTATACTTCCATGCCCTTTTCTAATGCTTCCTTGATTTCCCCTGCCATGCCGGAACTGACACGCCTGCCGCAGATAATCAAGGCATCGCATAAGTCCATCAGCTCCATACCGATCCGGAGTGCGGTTTCCCGTTCCTCCGGAATCGAATCATCTAACATCAGGGGCAGATACGCGTGGGAAGCAAACGTCCTGCAATGGTAGAGAACCTGCATCCTTTCCATATAGAACCTCGCCATGTCCATGTTGTGGCTGACTCCCTTCGCATCAGGGGCAGAAAGCGGAGAGCAGATATATGCTTTTTTTCCGCTTAACATCATGCCGCCTCCTTCTTTACCCGGAACGTCCTGCTTTCCGTGGTCTTTGTATATTCCTCAAAAATATCCGGATGCTGGATTTTCAGCTTTTCCATTGCGTCCTTCCCAACCTGGGTTCGCCTGGTTGGATTATAAGTAATCCGGTAACGGCTGATCCCGTCGGATAAGACTGCCTTGCAGGAAGCGCCAAGCTGTTCTACAAACGGCACACTAAGCTCCCTCTGCATTGCCTCAATTTCCTTTTTCCGTTTTTCCAGTTGGGATTTTTCTTCTGATAAGGTAAGATACTTTTCAAGATCAACAGAATGATGCACCCCAATCTCAATCTCAGGAAGCTCCTTGTCGGCATACCCGCCGTATTTCCGGATGCTTGCAAGGATCAGATCAGGTTTGCCGTTGTATGGCGGCTCTGCCTGCTTTTCCACATATTCTTTCCAGAAATATTCCTCCTGTGCAATGATCTCTTCCTCCTCCATCATATCCCGCTCAATCGGACGGATGACAAATTCATTCTCATTATTTCCATAGAGACAGGCAATATAGGCTTTGTCCATGTTCATCACAGACAGATAATGCCTTACCTGAAGGATGTAGTTATCGGGAATCCCTCCGTCCTCCCACTTGGTCCTGGCATTATAGTTGCAGGTCTTGCACTCTAAAATACCATACGAGCCATCCGGGAAAATGATAAAGAAATCCACATCTGCCAGCATAAACGGATACAGCGGATGCCGGAACATCTTCCGCACCGGGAAGACCGTAAGCCCTGTCTTCTTTGCAAAGATCTCCGCTACCAGATCCTCCAGCCGGTGTCCGACTTCCTTTGCTACCCAGTTGCTTTCTTCCTCTTCGATCAGCGGTTCGATTCCGAGCTTATCGTTATAAAGGTCGCGGATGGTTGCAAAGGGTGAAATCCCCATAATGGCAGCAACATCACTTCCACCGATTCCAAGCTTCCGGTAAGACAGCCAGTCTTCACGTGAGAGAGTGTCCGTATCAACAATAACCTCCGGTTCATAATTCATGTTCAAACTTGTTTCGTTCATCTTAATCCTCCTCATATTATCAAATTTATTGGTATTTCTTCACCTGTTCTGTACAGTGCTTATCAGAAATCACAAACTGTTTGTCAGCTATTTGCTAAAATAATCTGCTATAAAGTTGGGGCTACCACTTAATCGCACCGCTGACATCATACTCTTTCCAGTTCAGCGCCAGTGCGCGGGTAACCTGTTCCTCCAGGCTGATAATCCCATGCCCCTGCATCCCTTCACAGGCTGCGAAAAAGCAAGCCTCGTTGATTGCAAAGTAAAGATCATGGGCGGTACAGGGATCTGTCCCGTTCTGGCTCTCAAACATTTCCGCCACTTCGTTGATCAGCTTCTTTCGGATTCCGATACGCTTCATCACAAGCTTCAGGCAGTTTAAAG
>CAJTVL010000231.1 GCA_910579425.1 uncultured Lachnospiraceae bacterium
ATGATGTTGGGGTCAAAAGTCCCTATAGTACCTTGAAAATTTTACACAAACACACTATTTTCCTCCCGCTGTGATATACTGTATCTATCAAGTGAAGGTGGTAAATACATATGTCATTTAGAACAAATTCTTATCAGCAGTTATCTCTTACAGACAGTTTTTCCGGGCTGACGTTCCGGGAGCAAAAGGCATTAGAACACTCATGGGCAAAATCATTTGCAGAGGATATTTTCCCCTTCATAAATGAAGAACCATTTGAAGTTCTATATTCTTCTAATGCCTCAAGACCAAATACACCAGTAAATGTCTGTATTGGTGCATTGATCATTAAAGAAGTTTTCGGCATTTCGGATGATGAAATCGTTGAAAATTTAATGCTGGATCCCCGGTATCAGTATGCTCTTCATACTACAAGCTGTGAAGAACAGCCTCTGAGTGACAAAACACTTTCACGCTTCCGCAAACGCTGCTATGATTATGAGTCTGCTTACGGAATAGATTTACTCCATAACTGCATTACAAGCTTGAGTGAGAAAATCGCAAAAATGATGGATCTTAATCCCCGAATCAAGCGGATGGATTCTATGATGATTGCTGCAAATATCAGAAAACTCAGCCGTACAGAGCTGCTTTATACCTGCGTGGCAAAGCTAGCTGTTTATTTCCATAAAAATAATCCGGATGTCCTGCCGGAAGACTTTGGACATTATTGTGACCCGAATGATTACAACAGAACCTTTTACTACAATAATGATTCTGAAACGGATAACCGATTAAAGAACATCCTCAAAGACGCAGATAAACTACTGTCTATATGCGGTTCCGACTATGATGACGTTACGGAATATCAGCTTCTGGTCCGCTGCCTTTCGGAACAAACCGTTGTAAAAGAAGCGGTTCGCCGTCTCCGCACAAAAGAAGACGGTGGGCTTCATTCCGGAATCCTTCAGAATCCTTCTGACCCAGATGCAACTTTCAGGGAAAAAGCCGGGAAAGAACATCGGGGGTATGCTGCCAATCTGGAAGAGACAGTCGGTAAAAACGGCTCTGTCATCACGGATTATCAGTACGAGCAGAACAACTACAGCGACAGCCGGTTTTTGAAAGACAGCCTGGGACGCAAGGAAGTACAGGAAGAAGAAACGATCCTTGTTACAGACGGTGCTTATTCAGGAAAAGCAAACCATGATCTTGCCAAAGAAAAGAACATCCATCTGGTTAATACCGATTTATCCGGAAAGCCTGTCGATGATATCCTTGCAGATTTCGTCTTTAACGAAACAGGAACAAAGGTTCTGAGATGTCCGGCAGGATATGAACCAAAATCCTGTGGATATACAGGAAGTAAATCCCAGCAGTTCCATATATCGTTTAAAAGAGATCAGTGTGCAGGATGCCCGAACAAAGACCGGTGCAAAGCGAAGATTCATAAACGAGTCAGTTCAGTAACGGTATCGGTAAAAGCCCATGAACGGGCAAAGCAACAACGGTACATGGGAACGGAAGAATTCCACAATCTTTTAAAAATCCGAAATGGAGTAGAAACAGTACCCTCCATTTTGAGAAGAATCTACCATACTGACAGGATGCCAGTCAGAGGACTGATAAGCGGAAGATTTTTCTTTGGCTGCAAAATCGGGGCATTGAACTTTAAAAAGCTCTTTACATATCGGAAGGGCCTGGGGCACTATGCCGAAAACCTGGTATTGGTATGATAAAGCTGAAGCCAACTATCCAATATCACAGATAAATATGCAAAATCTTATCCTCATAAGGATTGTGTAAAATTTTCAAGGTACTATATAGGAAGTCAGAGAGTTTCTAAAAACTCTTTTGACCCCAACATC
>CAJTVL010000232.1 GCA_910579425.1 uncultured Lachnospiraceae bacterium
TGGAAGTCGCCGTCCGCCCCTCCTCATGGAGAACCTGACAGACAGTTTCATCCGCATGGAGGAGGTCACGCTTGACAAGATATTCATGAAGCCGGTCATAAACAGGCTCGAAATATGTCAGCGCGCATTTGATACACCAGTTAGAAGTCGTTTCCCTGGCAAGCGGGGCTCCCATTTGGAGCCAGTCCATTTCCTGGCGGTAGAAGGGAACTGAATTCAGGAACTTCTGATACATTACAAAAGCAGCCATAGATGGTGAAGCCGGGCTGTACGCCAGCAAAGCAGTCGGTACCGGCGCTTTGACGATCGTGCCTGTATCTTCCTCACGGCAGACCGGACATGCAAGGACTTCACACATGTATTGGATCCGTTCTACCTTTGCGGGGGTGATCCGTAGTTCTTCTCGCACAAACTGCCACGCGATTGTCTCCATCACAGTATCACAATCCGGACAAAGCCTCTGGTCTTCCGGCATCGCGCAGCGCACTTCCCTGACCGGCAGATTTTTATAGAGTTCTTCCCGTTTGGCTTTCGGTTTACGGCGGGCATGACTGCGAACAGTGGATTTCACCGCCTCCTCTTCATTCCCCGCCGCCTCCTCCGGAACCCTGCCAGCCCGTTCTCTGGAAGTACCGAAAAATTTCCTGCGGAATTCCTCAAGAGTTTCATTCAGGTTCGCAACCGTAGCGTTCAGTTCCAGAATGGTTTTTTGGAGTTCCTGGATCTGTGCGTCCTTTTCTTCAATTGTTTTATGCAGGAGTTCGATCAAATCGTCTTTATATTCCGCCACAGCCTGTTCCGCCTCTCTGTTTTCGTTCCTTTTATTATAGAGGAAAACATGGCAGTCCGCAAACAGGTCCGAATACGTCTATCGGCATTTTGACGGACTCCTAATGTGTGGATAACTTCCCAAAATGCAGACTTATCCACTATCTGACAGGAGCGTTATCCACAGAAAACCTCCAGCAAAACAGCTGTTTGTTGATAAATTTCCGGAAAATCTGCGCTCCTGTGGACAGCGCTTCTTTTCCGGCTCTGAAGGGCCTGAAAAAGATTTTTAAATTCTCTCTTTTTCACAAATGCGGCTTAGAAATCCCGTTTTCCTGATGGACGCAAGGCCCTGGGCTGGTCGATCGAGAGCCCTTCCATGAGCCAGCGGTATTCCTGTCTGGTAAGCATCCTTGCTTCGGAGGCGCAGCGCGGCCATTGAAAACGTCCGGAATCCAGCCTCATATAAAGCAGAACAAAACCATTTTTATCATGATACAGGGCTTTGAGCCGGTCTGTCTTCCTGCCGCAGAAAAGATACAGTGTGTTTGCGTAAGGATCCATCTGGTAAATATCCCGGATTATCGCCATGAGGCCATTGATGGAAAGCCTCATATCTGTACGCCCTGTTATAAGGCAGAGCTTTGATGCTCCGGAAATATCGCCTAACACAGGCTGCGCAGCGCAAGAAGGGTATTTTCGATGGTTTCCTTCGCTGCATGATTAGAAATCCCAATAGATGTCCCCTGGAAATCGAGCTGGAGCACAGCCGCATTGGCGGCCCAGGGATCCGTTGATGTGATCTCCTTCTGGCCGGCAAATAAACTTTTGGAAATATCCAGGCAGACAATTTCCTGCTTTTCACAGGGGAATGTCTGTGGGATTCTTTGCGGGATCGTATAGCCCTTCTGGCGGAGACGACGTGTATGGTAGTCAATAGCCTTTGCCGTTATCCCATGCTGTTCACACCAGATTTTGACTTTCAAGCTGCTGGTCTTACAATCCTTGATCAGATCGAACCATTCCTGATCTGTACGTTTGATACGTTTCTGAGCCATGAAAGCTCACCTCTTCCTA
>CAJTVL010000233.1 GCA_910579425.1 uncultured Lachnospiraceae bacterium
TAGGTACTACAAAAAAGTACAGTACTTGTAAAATCATTGTACGAAAGTATAATTAGTATAGACTACAGAAAACACCCTGCGGGTATCCCTATATGCACAAAAAGAAGCGCAGGAATAAGGAAAGGAGATGTGTTTATGCACTACACAGGAACAATTTGGCGACCGCCGTATGAAGCGGCATCACTTTTGTTAGAGGTAACGGCAGGCTGTACGCATCATAAATGTAAATTTTGTACTTTGTATAATGATTTGCCGTTCAAATTCAGAATGTCCCCTCTGGAGGATATTGAGAGTGATTTACGGGAGGTTAAAAGAGCAACGAAAGGTTGGAACAGCGGGCGTACCCGCCGAGTATTTTTGACGGGAGCTAACCCCTTTGTTTTGTCTTATGACAAATTAACTGCGATTGCAGAGCTAATCCGCAAATATCTTCCGTCAGTGAAATCTATCGGCTCGTTTGCGAGAATTACAGATGTTACTCCGAAAACCGATGAGGAGCTTGCCAAACTGCGGGATATGGGATATGACGGTCTGACGATAGGAATAGAAACAGGCGATGATGAAGCCCTGCGGTTTATGAATAAGGGATATACATCGGCGGACATTATAGAGCAATGCCAGAGATTAGATGCAGCAGGCATTCATTACAGTTTCTTTTATTTGGTGAGCATTTCTGGGGCAGGTCGTGGAGAGATTGGAGCAAAATTGACGGCTGATATATGCAATCAGATACACCCTACGCTTATCGGGGCAAATATGCTTACGATTTATCCCGATTCTGAACTTTATGCTGAAATACAGCGTGGGAACTGGCAAGAGGAAGACGAACTTGAAAAATACAAAGAGGTACGGACACTCATTGAAAATTTGCAGATACCTACCATCTTTGCGGCAATGGGGGCTTCCAATGCATTCCAATTTCACGGGCAACTGCCTAAGAATAAGGAAAAGCTGTTGGTATTTCTCGATGAAATCATTGGAAACGTCAGTGAAGAAGAATTACAGCGGTATAGAAGAAGTGTCCACCATCTGTAAGAGCAACATTTTGTGGGCGTACCGTTATGTGCAGAGAACTACGCAAAAATAAGAAAGCACCCTGCGGGTATATCTTCATAAAAAGCAGCGCAAAAAGGACGAAAGGAGCGATAATCATGCACTTTACAGGCAGAACTTGGCGACCGCCGTATGAAGCTCACTCGGTCATCATACAGGCTACCTCTGGCTGCACCTATAATAAATGCAAGTTTTGTAGTCTGTATAAAAATGAGTGTTTCCGAATGTCGCCTATGGAAGAATTTGAGGAAGATTTGGCAGAGATAAAGAGCTACCAGCCATATGCAAGGAGAATATTCTGGACGGGGGCAAATCCTTTTGCCATGAGTTACGAGAATCTGAAACTTAGGGCTTTGACCGTAAGGGATTATCTGATTAAATGCCAGACAATGGCTATGTTTGCGAGCATCCGTGATATTAAAAATAAAGAGGTGTGGCAGCTAAGGAAATTAAGGGCAATGGGCATTAACGGACTGAGCATCGGCGTGGAAAGTGGCGATGACGAAACGCTTGCCCTTGCAAATAAAGGATATACGGCTGCTGATATTCTGGAACAATGCAGAAAATTAGATGAAGCGGGTATTGAATATTACTTTGTTTACATGACAGGTCTTGCGGGAAAAGATGGCGGATACCGTAATGCAAGGAATAGTGCTGAACTGTTCAGCCAGCTCAATCCGTATTTTGTTTCCGTGGACTCTCTTACACTTTTCCCAGACACAGAGCTGTACCAGATGGCACAGCAAGGCTTGTTTGTCCCTGCTGAAGAAAAAGAGCGTATCCGTGAA
>CAJTVL010000234.1 GCA_910579425.1 uncultured Lachnospiraceae bacterium
TTTATGGGATTTATTTTGATGAGTACCGCTCGCTAAAGAATGGCCAAGGGGCAGAGCTGGAGGAGTTACCGGATTATCTGGAGGAGAAGCCGTCTTTTGATAGGAAAGCATAAATAGGGGCATTTGAATAACCAATAAGATTTCAAAAATTCCGTGAGCGCATATCCCCAATAAACCACAGCCTGACAAGGCAGGGCGGGCATTCCCGGTGTTCCGGCAGATTGGGGAATTGTAATTTAATTTTTTGGGAGGTCATGTGTTATGAGAAAACAAGTGCTGGTAATTTTAGTCCTAAGTCTTATATTGACAGTCACCGCTTGCGGAACGTCCAGCGGTGGCGGGGAATCGGAGGTTGGTGGAAACGAAAAAGCCACATTTCAAGCGACTATATTAGAGATACATGATGGACATTATCTGGTTGAGCCTGTTGCCGGAAGCACAGAATTGAACAGCGCAGACCAGATAACAGTTCCCATGACAAATATGAATCCTTCGCCGGAGCCGGAAGTCGGAGATGTTCTGGAAATAGAATATGACGGTTCGATTGCAGAATCATATCCTGCACAAATTACTAATGTGCATAGCATTAGTGTTGTCGAATAGCAGAAGATTCCGCTTTGAAGAGTGTAGGGCGGATTTGATGCAAGGGTATAGGAAAATACCAATGAGAACCGGGGTTCCGGCAGATAGGTGAATCGGGGAGCAGGAGCGGCTCTGACATTAAAATGATGAAAGGGTGGAGAGGAAGTATGAAAAAATGTATCATGTTAGTCTTTATATTGGCAGTAGGTATGTTTAGTCTCGTTGGTTGTGGGGATAAGACAGCTAAAAGCAATGTTTCAGATGCAGATGGAGCGTATTTCAGTAACAATGAAGAAAAAAAACAATTTACTGAAATTATTACAGCTTCTGGTGAGACGCTTGGTATCATTGATAATAATAAAGAAATAGAAAGATTCGTAAAACAACTGGATATTGAATCTTGGAATTATATGGAACAGCTGCCTGAAGATATAGACCTGGTATATAGCTATATATCATATGAGGTAATTGATGAACCTATATTTTTACAGGATGGAATACAGTTAGTTCATATGAGTACCTTAGAATTATATATTTCCGATAAAGGTGAATATATTATACGAGATTATGATCAAGAAATCCTCTAATAATAAGATTTTCATATTAACGATACGCTGGTGGAGGCGCTGGAGGAAGAGAACTGTTTCCGGGGACTTGCCACAGTCATCCAGACCTCCAGCAGCGACAGGAAGATTCCCGTGGTGGCATCCAAAGGCGAGGCGGCATGGATTGACGAGGAAGGGGCATACCCAGAATCGGATGATTCCTTCGGGCAGGTATCCATCGGTGCCTTCAAGGTGGCGACCATGATCAAGGTATCGGATGAACTGTTAAATGACAATGTATTCAACTTAGAGGCTTACATCTCCAAGGAGTTCGGGCGCAGGATCGGCACCAAGGAGGAGGAAGCCTTTTTCATTGGGGACGGCAAGGGCAAGCCTACTGGTATTTTAAATGCCACGGGCGGCGCTTCCGATGGCGTGACCACCGCCACGGCAAACATCACCTTTGATGACGTGATGGACCTTTTCTATTCCCTGAAAGCGCCTTACCGTAAAAAGGCTGTCTCTGCGGTGGGCAGCATCATGACCTTCATCCCCACGCTGATCGGCGGCATTTCCAGTATCGGCGGCGGGCTTAGTGCCTTATGGGGCATGCGTGTGTCCATGAGCTGGTACAATGCAGAATCCTTTTCCAATCCAATCCCTCCTTCCGTGGTGTCGTAGCTTACCTCTGTTTTGGCGG
>CAJTVL010000235.1 GCA_910579425.1 uncultured Lachnospiraceae bacterium
ATGATCTCTCGGAATTCTGATTGATCCTGCCAGCGAAACTCTGGCATTGGACTTTGACAAGTGGATATTATTCAAAATTGAAAAAATGGGTACAGAAAATAGACATAGTACTGTTGCTATGCCGGAAAATAAGGTATACTATTTATAGGATTATGCTGCATTACAAATCAACTTTCTCAGGGTGGATTCGAATGGCATATCCCATGCATCCAGATGTTGTAGCATCAGGATGTGATAGAGGCGGCAGTACCACATCTTAGTTGAACGGTGCCTGCCGTCTTCTAATTTAAAGTCTATTTTCTCACGCTTATTCGAGCGTTCAGCAGAAGTTCTTGCGTTATACTCTTTTTTCCATAGCGCACTGTCACGTGGCGGGATGTTTATTAGACGTGGATTATCTTTCATTGCAAGATGTACGGTTCGTCCGTATTTCGAATCAGAGCATGGGGTTTTACAGGAGCAACCGTATTTCCTGCTGGCAAGGGGACATCTGAATTTCACCCTTGCTTTTGAAATCTCAGTGCCATCATGATTCATTTTCAGCCCGGCTTTACAGATTGGAATGCCATCTTTGCCGATGGTGAAATCATCTTTGTATTTTTCTTTGATTCCACGCTTCTCGTTTAAGTCAATGAATGGAGTAATGCCTTTCCGCCTGCAATACAGGTAATAAGGCATTGCATCATGGGCTGAATCAAGCAGAAGTTTTTCTACATGAAAATCCGGAAGAAAGCTTTTCATCCGGAAAAATGCATGAAGGAATCCATGGGAATCATGCATGGATGCGGGATGCAGCAGGGGAAAAACCGGAAGATCACTATCTGAATCAGAAGCAACTAACATGTAAAGATCATATCCGTGGTAGAAGCAGCTGCGGGAAGAATCCCATCCGACATCACAGTCAGGCTGAGAGAAATAACGTTTACAATCACAGTCATGGATACCTTTTGAAGCACAGTCACAGACACGGTGTTTACGTTCTCTAGCAGAGGTTACAACGGGGGTGCCATCTCCGGCGATAGAAAGATGTGTATTGTTAATAACCCCCTTGTCAAGAGACTTGCGAAGGAATTCTTTTGTGTAGAGGTCAAAAAGAGAGCCGTAAGGCTGTTCGTCAATAGAAAAGGATTGGTTTTCAAGTGTTTCCAGCAACTGTTCAACAGTGGTTTTATCAACAGGCTGTGCCTTATATCCTTTTTTGTCAGGTTTTTTGACAGGAACCTTTAACTTGTGAAGGTGAGGGGACAGGTTTTTATCTTCTGAATCCCAGAGTTTAGAAAAGAAGTCGTAAAAAGTGCCAACACCGGGAGTATCATCTGTTTTAAAACCGCTAAGAAAGGCATACAGAGGATTTATTTTAAGCTGGGCAGCCCATTCGGTTATAGATGTGACCTTAAAATCAATGGACAGCAGATAGGAACGCTGCATGCAGGAAGGAGTTCTTGGTGCAGGACCATACTTGGAATATTTGCTTCGCATCATTTCGTCAGTGTAGGAAAGATCAAGATTCCAAAAACGATCAATAATGTCCCATGTGTCATGGGAAATGGAATCAGGATTCGGATAATATTTACGAAGATTTTCAACAACAAAGTTTTGGTAGTCGGCATGACTGCCACAGTTTACAGGTAACATAAAATCGCCTCCATATCGAAAAAAGATTGTCGCCGCAAACGGACGATACTTGTTAATTAACAGGCGCGAAGCGCCGCATTTTTCGATATATTTGTCAAGTGCTTTTGGCAAAAAAAGTGGGGGATTTTAATAAAAAAGGCATCTGAAAGCCTTGTGTTTATTGGCTTAAAGATTCCGAGAGATTATAA
>CAJTVL010000236.1 GCA_910579425.1 uncultured Lachnospiraceae bacterium
ATGATGATGAGTGGCATTTGATTTATGGGGATCCAGTAGAAACAGTTTCGGTAGAAGAGTATGGCAATGAAGGTTTCAATTATTATATCATATTTAAAGATCATAAGACGGAATTAGATATAGAAGAGATTAATAGTGGATTTTGGGAAGGTCAGGTATCAGTATAAAAAATGGGAAGGAATCCAGTATAGCATGTCTCCATGCCGGTCTGTATCTGAATGCTGCGACTATAATAAACAGATACCTGTATCAGGCCTTCAGGACGCTGCATTAGCCTGTACAGGTAATTTTTTGCATTTTTTTCAAAATAGGTGTCAAATTTGGTTTCTTAATCGTTATATATAGTGGATGTATGGAGAAGATGAAATACATGATGATTCTTCATATTTGCACAAAAACATACGTAAGCGTCAAATAAGAACGTGTAGTGAAATATATGGCGTTCTCCTGTAAAATCAGGGTTAGAGTTTTTAGGGTTCACTCCAAAAACTCTAAATCCAGATAAAGGAGAATACCCATGGACATTTCCACTTTAACTCCGGATAAACAGGTAAAACTTCAATACTGGCTGGATGTGATCCGGCAATGCAGAGCCTCCGGCCTGACGAATCAGGTATGGTGCGAACAGCATGATATCTCTTTAAAAAGCTATTATTACTGGATCGCAAAGATCCGGAAGCTGGCGCTTGAGGAACTGCCCCGAAAAAGGAATGGATCCAGGCCGGTAATGGAGCAGACTGTGCTGCTGCCGGATGCTGCTGCGGAATTTACGGAAGTATCCCTTCGCGGCAGACAGGATTTCACTGCCGCTCCTGCGGCAGTGCTCCATATCGGTACTGTGACGGTTGAACTCTTTGAGGATACTCCCTGCGGCCTGCTGGAAACTATCCTGAAAGCAGTGCGGTCATGTTAGGCGACCTCTCCCGGGTAGAAAAGATCTATATACGCACCGGGTACACGGATATGAGGAAACAGCTGGATGGTCTGATCGATATCATCCAGTACAGCTTCCGGCTTGATCCTTACAGCAATTCCCTGTTCCTCTTCTGCGGGAAACGGGCGGACCGGATCAAGGCAGTCCACTATGAAGGGGACGGTTTCTGTCTTTTCTATAAGCGCTACGAAAACGGCCGCCTCCAGTGGCCGCGCACAGGCGAAGAAGCCAGACAGATCTCCCATCAGCAGCTCCGCTGGCTGCTGGAGGGACTGAACCCGGAGCAGCCCAGAGCGGTTCGGAAATGGGATCCCCCAAAGCCCGGGAAACCCGAAAATTCCTTATAAATACTGGAAAATCCTGCTGTTTTATGGTACAATGGTTCCATCAGAACAGGAAGGTTTTCAGCCCATGCCGGATATAGGACAGGAGTACAAAAAGCAGATCAAAGAACTGGAACAGCAGGTCCGGCTCCTGAAGGAGCAGGTTGATTTCCTTACCCGTAAACTTTATGGGACAAAATCAGAGAAGACGTCTGCCCTTGAAATAGAGGGACAGATGTCTCTTTTTAATGAGATTGAAACCTGCGCCGATCCGAAGGCGCAGGAGCCGGATCCGGTGGCGGCCGAAAAGCATCTGCGCAAAAGAAAATATGCCGGCCAGCGGGAAAAACTGATAAAAGACATTCCCCGCAGCAAAGTGCTCCACACGATTGATGAGAGAGAACAGATCTGTGAAAGGTGCGGAGGCGCCATGGTAAAAGTCGGTGAGGAGTTTGTCCGTACCGAGGTACAGTTCATCCCTGCCAGCCTCAAGGTGATCGACCATTACCGGGAAACCTATGAATGCAGGGCATGCCGCAAAAACGGAACACC
>CAJTVL010000237.1 GCA_910579425.1 uncultured Lachnospiraceae bacterium
TAGCACAAACATGAACGTAAGGAAACTGCATAATGATAAATTTGATTCAAAAAAGGCTGCCAAGGTCGGGCTGGATGCTTCCCTAAAAACTTCCATCATCCCAGATGATGCGGTCATTGACCTGCGCAACCTGGTACGGGATTACTATTACTTCAAGGACCTGCAGTCCGCAGTCGTCCTGAAGCTCACCGCGGAATTGAAAGTATCTTTCCCCGCATACCGGAATGTGTTCTGCAAGGCCACCACCCAGACTTCCTTAAAGCTTCTGGACGCATATCCCCTGGCGCAGGATCTTCTTGCCGCGCCAAAGGGAACGGTGGTGGAAATGATCCGTTCCACGGCACGCTTCGGTGAAAAGTATGCCCTGGCAAAATATGATGCCCTGTACGCTGCAGCAGAGGATGCCGCTATTTTCGGGCGTGCCCTTCCTAGTAACGCCCTCCGGATCCGGCTGTATATAAAACTCTACCGGGAATACCAGGAACATCTGGACGGCATTCTCGAAGAACTGCATAAGGCTGTCGATAGACTGAAAGGAACGCCGGTCCATAACCGTATCTCCCTTCTCCAGACCCTGCCGGGCATCGGTTTCCTGAGCGCAGTCGTCCTGCTTGCGGAAATGGGTTCCTTTGACCTGTTTTCCTCGCCTAAGAAACTCTATGCTTACTTTGGGATGGATCCCGGTGTAAACGATTCCGGCAAGTTCCATGGGGACAGGGTCCACATGTCCAAGCGGGGCTCCAGCCTTGCTAGGCGTATCCTACATATGGCCGCCATCAACAACCTGAAAGTGGACAAAGCAGCAAAGATGCCCGTAAATCCGGTCATTTACGATTATTACGTCCGTAAATGTGCCGGCAAGAAAAAGATCGTTGCTGTCGGTGCTGTCATGCACAAAATCTGTAACACTATCTTCGCCATGCTCCGGGATAATAAGCCCTTTGAGCTCATCACACCGGAAGAACACTGTCAGCGTTATGCAGCAGAACACCAAGGATCTGTGAGCACCGCTGCCTGATGGGGATCGGAACCCTATTTTAAAAATCCCATAATAATGGGTTTATTAATGTTACCCTTTTTTACATCAGTTGCTTGAAAAAAACTTTTTAAACATTTTTCATTTTACCTATTGACATTTCTTAGCTGGACTTTCCTTAAATCTTCACTTAAAAATCAGGGCCGAAGCCGCCCCGGCCACAGCCCCGAGCGCGGCACCCACCAGGTTTTCCCAGCGCGCTGCCGGCTTTGCTTTAAGCTCCGCCACATCCGCCTTCACCTCCCCCCACGTTTTCGCTCAGGTGGTGGATTTCCGCGGTCTGCGCCGCCATCTGTTCCGCCAGGCTGTGGACGGAATCCGCAATCTTTTCCATGTCATCCACCCGGTGCTTAAGCGAGCCGATTTCTTTCCCGTGTTCAGCAAGGGCAACTTCTATTTCGGTCTGGTTCATAGTGCCTCCTTTCTTCAAGATCAGCATGTATGCGGTTTAAGCATTTGCGAGGAATAACTCTTCATATGATACAGCGCCGCCCAGCACTATATCGCTGCCAGAAGATCGTTGTTGAGCTGTTAAATAAATGTAATAATTTCCTGAAACGGATGAAATATCTAAAATCACAACTCCTGCAGTCAACTCTCCCGAATATTTCGTCAGGGATGCAAGAGCTGTAATACCTGCCGTCGTACCGATCCCTATCCGGCCGTAAAAACTCCCGCTCTTAATCTTTGCTTTTATATACTCAAACTTCGCACTTGCATAAGTGCCTATGCACCTTGAAAATTCAATAAAAA
>CAJTVL010000238.1 GCA_910579425.1 uncultured Lachnospiraceae bacterium
GTACCGTATTTTGTGGACAAGATGGGGGATTATGGACGAAATAACACTAGGCGGACGGGTGGAGTTTGTGGCCTGGATTCGTGTAATGGATGAGATAATATTAAATGGAAATAGTTCAGAAAGAGGGGCAGAGAAATGTTAAGCGTATGTAGGAATTTTATAGTCTGGATGCGATTAGGAATTGTGCAAAAATAAATTTACACTTTCAGACTATGAATTGACTGCTTTCTGGGTTTAATTACATAATTCCAGCTTCCTAAAATATCACATGGGAATAATTGAATTTTTTCAAATTCTTCGTCTGTAACTTTACGTTTTAGCTCGTATTTCTTTGTGTCGACCTGGCATTTCACTTTCAGTCCTTTTTCAGTCGTAGTGCCTGCTATCAGATTCACCACTGTTTCTATGTCAACCAGCGGCTGGCCCTGCCAGCTTTTTGTTATATAGCAGAACAGCCGGTGTTCTATCTTGTTCCACTTTGATGTGCCGGGAGGGAAATGTGATACATGGACCTCCAGCCCAGTATAATCTGCAAGCTGTTGCAGTCCATACTTCCATAGATGCAGGCGGCTGCCGTTGCTCCCTCCATTATCGCAGTTGATGTAAATTTTATCCGCTTCCGGGAAGGTCTGGCTCCCTATGCATGTCCACCACCGCAGTATGCTCTCAGCGGCAAATTCTGCAGTATCATGGTCAGTTCCAAGATTCGCAAACCCTGTGTTGTCATTCAATACATAAACTCCATAAGGGGCAACCTTTCCGAGCTCCGGGATGGGAAAATCGTGGTCCAGGACTTTGCGTGGTTCCTTTGAGTGCCTGTATTCCTGCCCGTTGTTCCTGAAATTGCCGATATTCTCCTTTTTCTTTGCATCGACCGAAATTACCGGCAGGCCTTTTTCAAGAAAATCGGCGGCCTTGCCGTTAATAAACTCGAACTGCTCATTCCTGTCAGGATGGGGCTCCCCAACCTGGAGCATTTTCTGGTTTGACTGTTTGCTGTACCCAAGTTTCTCCAGAATGCTGCTGACTGAGCGGAAGCTGATATCAATATGGAATTTTTCGGCAAGGATGTCTTTGATCTTCCTCAGGCTGAGGGTTGTATAGGAGAGGACCTTTTGGGGATTCCCATAGGTGTTGCCGTCTACAATTTCCTGTATATGTCTTTCGATGTCCGGGACGCTGTCCTCAAGTTTTTTGCGCCCTGCCCCCTGGGCACGTATCCTGTCCTGCCGTTCAATCAGTTCCCCGCAGCCAATTTTCTTAAGCCCCTTCCTTATGGTAGAAGGCGCCGCGCCGCTCAATCGGCTCACGGCGGCGATGCCGCCCCTTCCGTATGCTTTTGCTTCCGCTGCAAGAAAAATACGCCGCTGCCTTTCATCAAGCAGTGGCAGCATAATACGAATCCGTTCTTCCATGGTCATACCTCCGTATAACCATAATACCATATATTTCCAAAACAGTAAATCTATTTTTGCACAGTTTCTAACGCCTAATTCCCACGCAAACTCCCTTGATGTGATATGCCCTTTGACAGATAAAACGCTGATGATTTCCATTCTCCGGTGTGCCGTGTCCATGCTGCACCTCCTCTCACTTCCCGGCTTGAAAACTGTCCGTTTTTTATGTATTCCTTTCACAGTACGGCCCGAATTCATGTATGATTGACAGGACGGTTTCCCTGTTTTTCCCCCTAGCCCCCTCTGCGCTCAAAAATCATAAAATCTCCGGCATGAAAAGCAAGTCCACTTTTCTCCGCCGCCTGATTTTGTACG
>CAJTVL010000239.1 GCA_910579425.1 uncultured Lachnospiraceae bacterium
AGTATCAAGATGATAAAAGCAGTCGCCATTATTTTATTCCTGGCGCTGCTCTTTACTCCGGAACAAAGGAACCGGTCTGTCATTGCCGGCATCGCGATCACCGGGATTGCAGGAAGCTTTCTCTTCCTCCTGATCCCCATGATGCCGCATATCTCAGTCCCGTCTTCTTTAAGAAATACTCACACGCACAAGCGTAAGAAACAAAAGAAGGAAGCCCCTTTCTTTGACATGGAGACGCTGCTGATCCGGCAGATCAGTTACCAGGTCACGGATAAGATCAAGGCGGCTTACCCGGATGCGTCCTGGGAATATACCCGGCCCATCAAGGCGGAGTCCCTGTTAAATTGTGACCTTATCCGCATCCGAACCTTCCATACGGGAGATTATAACTTCGCGGATGTTTCCCTGGACCAGTTCGGGCATCTGAAGCTCTTCATGATGACTATTACAGATTTCACGCCCCTTCCGGGACAGAAGAATCCAGATGGCGCTAAGACTGATCATCCTGAAAATCCGGCAGAACCTCCTGTCCATGTGGATCCGGAATCCTGGTATTCCCTCATCGGGAAGCCATTACTGACGGAGCTGATCGGAGACCTGCAGGCAAGGGGACACCAGAAGCTTTTTATCAATGAAGCCGGGGAAATATTTATTTATGCGAATAATACCCCGGAAATAAAAGATACCTTCCAGCATTTCCCACCCAGAGATTACTGGGCAGCCCTCATGGACATCTTTACCCGTGATGAGCTGAAAGCAGTGGAAACCAATGACACCCTGGAAGTATCCTGGGCATAGAAGGGAGAGAATGATTATGGCAAATGGAAATCTATTACCCAACTGGTCCTTTAAGCGAAAGCTGCCGGAACCGTTCGAGGATTATACCGATGACCCGGTATTTAAAAATGTTTATTCCAAGCATTGCACACAGCCCCAGAAGCGTTCCACGCTCCATGCGGCAACGCTTAGGGCAATCCTGGCATATCTGGAACTGGAGTCACCCACAGGCGGGAAACCGCCGGAGGAACTTGGTGCAATCGGAAGCCAGGGAAATAATTTCACGATTGCGGAATATCCGAGCAAGACCGGAGAACTCCACGTAGCAGTTTACAACCGGACAAACGGCAAGTTTACGGCGGGCTGTTACCAGATGCCTCCGGATCCGGAAAGCAATCCGGAAAAATATATGCTGAAGGAAGATGACAAAAGCGGCGCTGCCCTGATCTTTGCTCTCATCCCAACTGCTATGGCGGATGACGAGTTCAATGAGCATTACCAGAAGCTGAAGGAAGACCGGGATAACGGCTATCCAAACATGGACGAAACGACAGAGACCGCAGCAATCCTGTGCGATAACCTTTACCGGCGTATCCGCTATGGAACCTCCCTGACAGTCGGCGGGATTCCAAATGATACGCCAACTAACGGTTCCATTCCACAGCTCAAAGCATTTACAGTACAGAAAGGCACTTATTCTCCCACAGATGTCATCCTTGGAACCTTCCAGGTCGTAAAACCCGGTACATCTATCCGGAAAGTAATGGCAAGCGTTTCAAAAAAAGATTTCGTAGGCAAATACATCCTGTCCGAATCCCGGACACTGACTCCCCAGGAAGAACTCACCGTGCCGCAGCTCCCTGACTGGTACATCATACCGCCGGAGATTAAAAGAATCTGCGAACACGCCAAATTAACAACGGCTACCGTATCACCCATGCGGAACTTTTTATTAAGAGGGCCTGCGGGGACGGGAAAGACCGAAGG
>CAJTVL010000240.1 GCA_910579425.1 uncultured Lachnospiraceae bacterium
GAGGGCAAGGGCGCGGGCTTCACGGTGGAGCATATCCCCGTCCGCTTCCGTTATGTAATTCTACGCCCAGAATGCTGGAAATTCGGCGTATTTTGGCATTTATAACCAGTCCTTTTCTTTCTCCTATTACACTACTTTACAACTTTTAAGCTAAGCTATTTCTCTTAGACATAGCCTTTGCAAGGCTTTGATAAGAGCTGTTGATTTTATGTGGTTTTCGATGTTCTGCACCAAGTTTACATAAAATATCTGCCGCTTTATCTGCTCGCTAAGGGCAAACCTGAACTCCTGTACACTGCCACCCCTGTACTGTGACATGGTTTCTTCCATATAAGGCAGCAGTTTCATAGCGCAGTAGCTGATATTGATGAGATTCACCAGCATTTCCACCCCTTTCCGGCTGCGGACCATGTATACGCATAACGACCAGAAAGATTTCTGCTCATAGTAACTTACTTCTATGTTCCACCGGAACGAATACAGGAACAGGGGGATGTACGGCATCCACACGCTTTTCGTCCGGTTAAGTGGCGCTTTCTCCTGCCATGCACAAAAGATCTTCAGCTGCGCAGGGAAAATAGTGCTGAAAAACAGCCTTCTTGTGCCATTTTCCTTCCCGGTGCAGGTTACATAAGCCATAACTTCCCGTGCTCCGAAGATATTTGTCAGCACGCGGCGGTATCCCGTATAATAATCGCCCACCTTTTCGGCGGAAAGGGTAAAGCCGCTGTCTATTGACAGGCGGCGGCCATGCTTTGCCGGCCTGCCCTTTTTACCTGTTGGCAAAGGCGCCAGATCATATATAACGGAATCTGCCCTTGCATTGCCGATCAGGTCAAGGTTTTCATATTCCTCTACGACAGACACAAGATTCTGCTTTACATACCAGCTGTCACACAGGATGATGACATTCTTCTGCGCATGAAACTCCGGCATCACCTGGCGTACCATGGCTGAGGCCAGCTCCAGTTTTGATTCTTTCTTCTGCCACATACGGTACCCAAGCGGGACGGCAAGGTAAGAGACCCTGTCCCTGTTCCATACCGACAGGCACAGCATAAGGCTGACAAAGCAGTGCCCGTTGAGGTAATTGGAACCATTATGCGCCGCATGGTCAAACAGTTTTGACACATCCTCAAATTTCTTCCCGAACTTTGGGACCATGGTGTCATCTATGCAAAGGAAGAGGGGCTGTGGCCTCAGGTCTGCCGGAACCAGCCGCAGGGACAGCCTTGCAGTAACATTCATAAAAACAGAGCAGTCCACTTTTGCATAAGAGCAGGCGTAGTAAAAAGCATTAAGAGATTTTGTAGTTATGCCAGACAAAAAATGTCTGTACAGGGAACGGATGGAATCTGCGGACTCCATCGCCAGTATAGCTAATACAAGTAAAAACAGGCTTTCTGCCGTAGGGGCGGCAAAAGTGGAAAAATAAACAGAAAAATATCGAAAAAGCCTGCCAATTATGTGTTTGTCGTTGTATAATAAGGTTGTCGTATGAGGTCACTTCTTTCGTGTATTTTTGTGTGCAAACTTATTATACACTTAAAGTGTCTCATACGGCATTTCTTTTAAAAAGTTGTAAAGTGGTGGAAAAATAGTACGCAAAGTTATTTATAAAATTTTTCTGAACACATTGACAGTGAGGTATATTTCCGTTAATATTAACATATAACCTAAAATCCCGGTAAAATTATAACAACAGCCTTACTCGGTTGGCGGTTCA
>CAJTVL010000241.1 GCA_910579425.1 uncultured Lachnospiraceae bacterium
GAAGAATAACATCTATTTCCTACTCCCAAGTGAATTGAAACTTACAATTTTGTAAGTTTATCTGAATTTAGAAAAGTGATATTGAAAACACTTCCTTTGCCCGACTCGCTGTCTACGGTAATGTTTCCGTCGTGGGCTTCTATGATCGCCCTGGCAAGCGGCAGACCAAGCCCTATTCCCTGTGTGTCTTTAGAAAAACGGCTGCGGTAAAAGCGTTTGAAAATGTAATGGATATCTTCCGGGTGAATACCGCTGCCAGTTTTTTCTATAATGATAGTACCAGCGTCTAACTTCGTAATTTCCAGCAGATTTTGTACCAGCGTTTCAATTCTGTTTAGCTCCTGCTCTGATAATATGGTAAATTTCTTTATTTCAGGTAATCTTTCCGCCTCTCCCTGCACCATTTCGTTATAGATACTCAATGCGGCAATGGGCGTTTAATACAGCAGCCAAGGTGTTCCCCGAATGGAACAGCTTATATAATTCCCCCTCCCTGTCACAGGCAATGTGGGCGCCTGTATCGCCTTTCAGGTATTTGTCGATTGCTGATACAGCTACCCCGATCAATTTATGCTGCTGATAAAAATGCCAAAAGCAAACAGCCGCTATGCAGTCTGCGGATATAAACAGTCAGTGTATTACTGTCAACATAATTTCCGTCACCGTCCCATAATTTCTGTAATATCTGCTCTTTAGACAACAGGACGTTAGGATTTTGCATGAACAGGCAAAGCAATTTATATTCCGCTGCGGTCAAGTCCAATAGTTCCCCGTTTTTATATGCCTGTCCTTGCAGGAGCAGGACTTTAATACCATTTGAGTGAAGCTCTGTATTGGCAGAGCCAAAGTCATTTGCCCGGCGAAGCAGGGCATTGATCCGCGACATTAGCACACTAACCTTAAATGGTTTCGTAATATAGTCGTCACCGCCTATATCCAAACCCATAATCACATTGATTTCCTCGTCTGAAACCGTTAAAAATATGATTGGTACTTTTGATGTCTGCCGGACTTTCCGGCAAATTTCAAAGCCGGAACCGTCAGGGAGAGAAACGTCTGCATCATGAAAAAAGGGGTGGTAATTGTTTTAAAGGTGTGATTTTTCACACCTTTTTTAACAGACAGATATACATAAAACTGCTTTCCCACATTTCGGGCCGTGCAATATCATCCCCTTTTCGGATTTCCGTCATCTCAAATTTTTCTCCCCAAAACCTCCGCAATTTCTCCTCTGTGAACGCCGTCCCTGTCTGTTTGCTTTTGTAAAACTCATAATCGTCTACTTCATCCGCGCCTTCTCCTCCGGCCAAAAAACATACCAAGATGAAATAACCGTTTTCCTCCAGTATATCCGATACCATATCCCGGTACTGAAGACGCCTGTGGGGAGGCAAATGATGGAAAATACCGCTGTCTATCACCAATTCGTATTTTTTGCCCGTTAAGTCCAATGCAAAAATATTTCCTGCCACAAAAGCCGCCCTCCCGGCCCCGCTCTCCTTTGCAATTCTTTTTGCATTTTCTATGGCCACCTCCGACGAATCAAAAGCTTCCACTGCAACGCCGTGACGGGCCAGATAGATTGCATTTCTTCCCTCCCCGCAGCCAAATTCGCAGGCTTTTTTTATGCTGTGCTCTTTCAGGAAATCGACCACACACTTGTCCGCAGAATAAACGCATGAATGAATATAACGGCATATCAGCCACAAAAATTGTGCAGA
>CAJTVL010000242.1 GCA_910579425.1 uncultured Lachnospiraceae bacterium
AAAAATGCGGCGCTTCGCGCCCTTATTTATAAGACATATTTTTCGATTGGAGGCGATTTTATGTTACCTGTTAATTCTGGCGGTCATTCCGCCTATCAAAACTTTGTTATTGAAAATCTCCGTAAATATTATCCTGACCCTTCCTCTTTTCCCACTTCCACCAGGGATATTATAGAACGATTCTGGACTCTTGACCTGACTTATACAGATGAACTGCTCCGCAGCAAATATTCCGTCTTTGGTCCTAAACCCAGAACTCCTTCCTGTATGCACCGTTCCTATCTGCTGTCTATTGATTTTAAGGTGGATTCCATCACCGACTGGGCTGCACAGTTAAAGCTCAATCCTCTTTATGCCATCCTTAGCGGCTTTGAGTTTGGTAATACTCCCGGTGTTGGCACTTTCTATGACTTTTTTAACAGGCTTTGGGATTCCGATTCTGACAATCTTTCCCCTCATATGCATCCTGTCAAAAAGAAAAAAGTGAAAAAGCCAACGCAGAAAGGCTCCAAAGCAGCATCTGTCGAAAAAATTTCCGTTGAACAGTTATTAAAACAGCTGGAATCCGAGACCTTTTCCATTGATGACCAGCCATACTGTTCCCTTTTTAATATCTATAATAATGAATTCCTAAGCCAGTCTGTGGAAAGGGGGCTGATTGATACTTCTAATCTTTCCATCGCCGGCGATGGCACACCCTTTGTCACTTCCGCACGGGAACGCAGGCACCGTGTCTGTGACTGCGCTGATAATGGCATTTCAAACTGCGAGTGTGACCGTTATTTTTCCCAGCCGGACTGTGATATCGGATGGGATTCTTCCAGAGACTGCTTTTATCATGGCTACGACCTTTATATGATGGTCGCTGCCAACTCTGAAAGCGACCTGCCCATCTTTCCTCTTCTGAATCCTGCCTCAAAACATGATTCCCACGGATTTCTGGAAACCTATTTCAGAATGAAAAGCTTCCTGCCGCATTTTCATGTCAGCAAATGGCTTTTGGATTCTGCCCATGATGCAATGGCTTATTATACCTACTGCCGCAGGAATCATATAAAACCTTTCATTGACTTAAATGAAAAGCGGGGCATCAAAGAAAAATACAAAGATGACTTTACCATTGGCAAAGACGGAATTCCCATCTGTAAAACCGGGCGGAAAATGAACCATGACGGTTCTGAGCCTTCCAAAGCCCGCTTAAAATTCCGCTGTCCGCTTGCAAGCCGTAAATATGGCTGTTCCTGTCAGACTCCCTGTTCTGATTCCAAATATGGCAGAACGGTTCATCTTGCCATGAAAGACAATCCGAGGCTGATTAATTTTCCACCCCGCAACAGTGAAAAATGGAAACTGGAATACAATGCCAGAACGTCCGTAGAACGTTCCAATAAACGCGAGAAAATAGACTTTAAATTAGAAAGCGGCAGACACCGCTCTACTAAGATGTGGTACTGCCGCCTCTATCACATCCTCATGCTGCAGCATTTGGATGCATGGGATTTGCCCTTTGAATCCACCCTGCGAAAGTTGATTTTAGAAGTAGCATAACCCCTTAACCATTATATATCATTTTTCAAAGCATAGCGACAGTTATGTCTATTTTCCATGTCTATTTTTATTTTTTTTGGATAATATTTACTTTTCAATGTTCGCTGCCAGTAATAACTGGCTATAATCACTCAGGATTCCGAGAGATTATAT
>CAJTVL010000243.1 GCA_910579425.1 uncultured Lachnospiraceae bacterium
CTTTTAAGGAAAAAGGCAGGGCGGAGATGTGCAAGGTTCTCCAGAAAGGAATCTCCGGCGTGAAGTCCATGCTTTCCGGCTACCGGGAGCGTCTGGTTGACGTGATGACGGACTGTGAAAAGACAGCCAACCAGATTGACAGCATCGGGGATGAATTGAAACAGATTGGGAACAGCGTTTCCAACGTGGGCAGGCTGTTAGCCGGGAAAGGAACGAAAGAGGCATCGGACGAAAAGCCGGGTGTCGGTCTGACAAGGGCAGTCAATACGCCTGTAAAAAAAGCGGTGGAGAACCTGCGGAAGAAGATTGACGGGGCGGATAAAACATTTGAAAAGCTGGATCGGCTCTCTGTCCGTCTGGATGCCGGGAAGGAAGCGGAGAAAGGAGGGCGGGTGTCCGTAAAGGATAAGCTGTCGCAGATGAAGGAAAAGGCGGGACAGCAGAAAAAAGCGCCGGAACCGGATAAGGCAAAAAGCAAAGAGGAATGTTTATAAAAATATCAGCGAATAAAAATATCCAAAGCGGGGGCAGACAGGGAAACTTATCTGCCCTCTGTTTTTATGGAGGAAAAGGAGAGATAACCATATGGCAGATGCAAGAACTGAAAAACAGAAAGTAAAAGAGATAACGGACAGGCTGGAGGAAGGCTTGAAGGAGCTGTTTGAAGGGGAGAAATATAAAAGCTACCTGAACACCATGTCAAAATTCCACAATTACAGCGCAAACAATATCCAGCTCATAGAGGAACAATGCCCGGATGCGACATACGTTGCCGGGTACAAGGCATGGCAGAGGAATTTTGAACGCCATGTAAACAAGGGCGAGAGGGGTATCCGTATCCTTGCGCCTTCACCTTACAAAATCAAAGAGGAACAGGAAAAGATTGATCCGGTCACGAATGAGCCTGTGCTTGACCGGGACGGGATGCCCGTCATGGAGGAAGTGGAGATAAAGATACCCGCCTTTCGTGTCGTGACAGTGTTCGATTATTCCCAGACGGACGGGAAAGAGCTTCCCGGACTTGGCGTGAATGAACTGCATGGGGATGTGGAGCGTTACCGGGATTTTATGGAAGCGTTAGAGAGGGTTTCCCCTGTCCCAATCCGATATGAGGAAATGGAGGGTGACAGGAAAGGATATTTTATTGATTTAAGCCGCCCTATCGCCATTAAAGAGGGCATGAGCGAAGCGCAGACCGCAAAGACCGGAGTCCATGAAGTGGCGCACGCAAAGCTCCATGCAAGGGAAGCGGAGCAGGATACGGAGAAAGCAGTCTATAAAGACCGGGAAACCAAAGAAGTGGAAGCCGAGAGCGTTGCCTACACCGTATGCCAGCATTTCGGGATTGACACGTCCGATTATTCTTTCGGGTATATCGCCGGGTGGAGCAGCGGAAAAGAGATGCCGGAGCTGAAATCTTCCCTCGACACCATACGCCGGACTTCCTCGGAACTGATAAAGGGGATTGAAACGCAGCTTCTGGAGATTGAAAAGGAACGTGCCGCAGAACAGTCACAGGAGGACATTATCCTGCTTGTGTCGAATACAGACCGTTCCGAATATGACCTTTTGAATATTAAAGGCATGGAGAGGACGGAAATATTTAATCTGCTGTCCGCTATGAAAGACGATGACAGGCAGAATGTGGAAGCCTACCTTGAAAGAGCCGGGGCATGGGTAACGCTGCTTGCCAATGAA
>CAJTVL010000244.1 GCA_910579425.1 uncultured Lachnospiraceae bacterium
AGAGCTTCCGCCGGAAGTCGGAATCAAACCAAATAAAAGCTGATATTCGCCTCCGGTTGTCCCGGCAATTGACTGCTGGTAATAATCACCTAAGTTAATTCCCTTTGTGGAAAGCCGATAGAGCGTCGGTGTGAGCTCCGGGTCAATGAGAAAGCCTGAAAATGCTTCCGCACAGATCAAAATCAGATTTTTTCCCGCAAAAGAGCCTGTATAGGCATTTTGGCTTGACGGTGTAAGCGCAGAGACATAAGCATCAATATCGGCACAGTTCCCACCTGCGGCAGCAAGCGCAGCAAAATCAACAGAAGCCACACTCTGACCGTATACAACCGGTGTTACCGCTTCATTCTCCTGCGCTGTTTTGGCGCTTTGGGAGGAAATCTCCTCTTGAAGTATGGCTGCCTCCTGAGCACTGGCAGCCTCCTTCGCCTGTACCACTCCCTTACCATCGGATACGGTTTCCTCCTTGCCGCTTACAGGGAGAGCCTCCTGAAATGTGCCGACTGTGCTCTGCACGGATTCCGTCTCCATGCTTTCAAAGGCAGGAGCAGAAGTTTTGAATGAAGCAAGATTCCGGATATCCAGACACAGTCCCTCACCCAGTCCAAACTGCATTACTGCCGACTCAAAATTATATTGATTTGTATAAATGCCCTTATGCAGGCCGCAGCATAAAATAAGGAACAGAGCAGCCCCATAACAGGCTGCTCCCCCGGCCATATGTGCCAGCGGAATACAGACAGCCCGCCCTGTGCGTCTTTGCCAAATGCCCTTTTCGGGTAACTGCCCCGTGATCTTTTTTCTCAGTACAAACCACAAGATAAGCGGCAGCAAAAGAAGCGTAATATGACTGATCCCATCAAAGCAGAAGATCAGCCGCCTGATGTCGGCTCCAAATCCGCCCAGTGCGTCAGTTGCGGCATTCAATATAGTATTTATGTCATATGCCACTTTAAACTGTCTGTATACCAGAAATTCCACAATAAAAATGAGGGATAAAAGCCCCAGATAGACTGGCACCAGAACCTGCGCTGCTCTCTTCGGCAACAGTGAAATAATGCCCGAAACGACCAGCCCCGCACAGAGGGAAAATAAAGCCAGAAATACAAATGAACTTCCGGTGTGCAATGTTTCGATTGACAGCTTGAGAACAAGCTCCGTGTAAAAACACGAAAGAGACAAAAAAACAGCCAGCCGTACAGAGCCCTGCGACCAAATATCTTTCGTTTTTCTTTCCTTCTTTTGTAAACTCATAATGTTCCGTCATTGCAAGCGCTTTGGCCTGCGTCCTCCTTTTATGTAATCTTCTTCTTTTCCATAACCTCATTCTTACACTGTTATTTTATATGGCCTATGCATCATTCTTGCATCATTTTAACATCATTTTAACATCATTTTCGAGAAAAATTTCTCAAAAAGCTTTCCTTTATCCTTTCTACATAGAAGTTTGGGAAATGTCAAGTATTATTTAATTTCTTGAATTTATTCGTCTAACCGCATATAATTATAGTGATGGAACTTATGGAAAACCGCATACCGGGCGTGACAAAATTCAGCCGCCTGTGGCTGATACCAAAGGACGCTGAAAAGCCGGTAGATAAAAGAAAACGGGAGGAAAGCAGAAAGTGAAAATATTTGTTGTTGAAGATGAAACAGAGATTTGTAAAGAGCTGT
>CAJTVL010000245.1 GCA_910579425.1 uncultured Lachnospiraceae bacterium
ATAAGCGTCCATTCTCCCATTAAATGCAGAAAACCTGCAAAATGCAAAAGAGACATCTTCCCTTCTACAAACAAAAAAAGCCAAAAGATCCTATGCCGGGCATAGTGATTCTCCTGACTTCATATACAAACCTAAACTGCGTGTGATATCCTTTTCGGACTGACACAAAAAATAATTACAATATCATATTACCACTATATCTTGATGGTGTCAAATAATAAAATACAAAATATTGATTTATCTGTGTATATAATACTAAATATTGGGGATACTATATACAAAGACTGCCAAAATTTGGAAAAGAGGATTGGAAATACCTACTTGATAAAAGAATGTATGTTCTATATAATGGGAGCTAATGCCAGATATATATGGGCAAATTACTGCAGGATAAAAAGGGTGGAGACGATGAGACAGAACATGGATGTATTTACTATATGCCCGGAATATGAAACCGAGCATTTCAAGATAAGGAAACTGGAGGCAGGAGATGCAGAGGGGCTGTTTTCCTGTTATTCCGATCCGGAAGCAGCACGTTATTTCAACGGAGACTGCTGTGGGGATGATTTTTATTATACGGATAAGGATAAGTTCCGGGGATGTGTGGAATACTGGCTGAGCCGATACGAGGCAAAAGATTTTGTCAGGTGGAGTGTTCTGGATAGGGAGACCGGGTTACTGATTGGAACGATGGAAGTGTGCCCATCTCTGAAGTATGCGGTTGACGGAAAGCAGATGGGGATTCTACGGATTGATTTAAAATCAGAGTATGAACGATTGCCGGTATTGAGGGAGCTGATGGATGTATTAATTTGCCATATCTATGAGGATTTTGAGGTTGCTTCTATCCTCATGAAGATCCAGAAGGATGCCGGAGAGAGACAGAAACTGATAAAAGAATACCAGTTTGTAGCCGCAAGGGAAGAATGTAATATTTCCCTGGAAGACTATTATATCAGGTACTGTTAGCCATAAGGGATGTGCAGCGGCATATAAGACAGATACCGCAATGAGATCATCGTGCGCATGAGTTTTGCAGGTAAAAACCTTTTTGTATGTTGCTGAAAAGAGCCGCCCAATATGAGCGGCTCGTAATATTTCCTTAAATACAGTTTGTTTCTGTACATTCCTCAAAATACCGGTCTGCAATATAACCGGCAGATTCTGCCCATAGGGTGTTCTCTGTGTTCTGAAGGGCTTTGTATGTTTGGGATTCATAAAAAGCCAAAGTCGCATCCGGGAAATTTAACCCGGTTGTTTCCTGAATAATATCAATCACATCCCGAATCTGGATGAACATATTCATAGTAATATCTTTTCCATTAAAAAAATACTTTCCTTCCATCATGAGCGAACCTCCTTGCGAATTTCAAATATGGTTATCTCCATAATTGTAAATTTATTATAGCAAAAAGTTTGCGCCTATCCAATTGAAAAAGCAAATCACGGTTTTTCGGGCTTTGCTGACAGAAATGAGCCGCCCTGAAATCAAGCGGCTCAGTATATATTTGTTTTTTTGATTTATCACAGGTTGGATATTGGAAGTTCCAACTCCGTAATAGACCATTCCATCCAGTCACCATGTATGACAGCCCTGGCGCTGTATCCGCTCAGATAGGTATTTTCCTGTTCTTCTTCTGTCTGGGAAACGTGAT
>CAJTVL010000246.1 GCA_910579425.1 uncultured Lachnospiraceae bacterium
TATCTCCCCGTTTACCCCTTTCAGCGCGGCGGTCAGCTTTGTGGTGTCGCCGCCAATCTCCACCGTAATGCCCTGTATCCTTGACACCCCCACCCAAAGCACCTCCCCACGAAAAAAGGAAGCCAAAAGGCTCCCTGAAAAATGCGCAAAAAAAGACACCTGCTGTGATGGCAAGTGCCTATGTAAGAAATCTATTAAATTTTCCCAAACTTATCTTCTGCCGCAGATCATCCGCGCATATTTATTTTCTGAATCTTCAATAACCTGTATCTGCCCCTGTTGAATATAATATTCAATTCTTCTGGCATACCACCAGTCCCCCACGCCAAGCTGTGAATGGCCGATAATATCACCAATCAGTCTGGCCTCTTTTATGGGAGCATCTTTCAGCCATTTCCATATCAGAAAATCGTAGAAATCCTCCGGGACACTGAGGACTCTGCTATTGACCACCGCACGGAGAGGGCTGTTTTCCTCAGCCAGAATGCCCCACAGCATGGCATACATATGAATTTCTTCTTTTGAAAGTAGCTTCTCATAGGGTAAAAAAACTGCAAACTCTTCTGCCGAAACCTCACCCCAGCTATGATAAGAGACAATATTTTTATCGCGGACTACATACTCCGGAATCTTAACTGCCGATATCTGGTTGTCATACCCCTTTAATATCTGGCACAGGCTGTATAGACCGCATCGGGAATAAGGGGCATCGCTGTACCATATTCTGACAGATTCCCCTTCGTCCAGAAAATCCCTTAACCGCCGCAATTCTTTTACATAAAAATCACCGGCACTTTTTAACTCATTCCCTGTCTCTTCATCCTGCGCCCATTGTTCTTGTGCATACATGGAATAGATCAGTTCCCTGCGGTATGGGCTTTCCATTGGTTCCCTGATGTTTCCTATATCCATTATAAATCCAAGACAAATAACTTCTTCCGATGTTCCTTCTATCCAGCCGCTGAAAGGCTTTTGGGGCGGTGCTTTTTTCCCGGCCATCCAGACGGACGTAGGGCCATTGACTGTTCCCACAATTATTTTATTCTTTGCCGCTTTCATGGAAGCGGCTTCACTCTCGCCAAACAATACCTCTATCACAGCAATCAAATCTCCTTTAACGATTTCACAGCCTTTTCCCACTACCAATCATAGCAGAAAAAGGCTGTTTTTTCAACTAAAATGCGTCCATCGCGGCCTGATCAGCCAGTACAGCGTAGGAAAAGGAATCGTTGCGGCTCTCGGCATACATATCATTGATAAGCCCGATGGAGAGCAGTTCCAGATCAGCCATCGAAAGCCCTAGCTGCACACACCGGAGCAGGAATAAAGGCGTTGTCATTTCCCGCTCAGTTGGGCGAAGTTTTTTTTAGCCTCCACATCCGTCTGTACGTTCAGCCCCCACAGTTCTATCAATTGCGGAAGGACCTGATAGATGGAAAAAGTGTTGAATCCGTCCAGCCATTCATCCACTTCATTCGGTATCTGCGGGTCGGCGTGCTTCGCCATCGTGTAGGCGATATTCTCGAACATCTCCAACGAAAATAAATCAAGGTTGGAGTTTTCCTCATCCCCCTCCCCGATGCTCTTTTCCAGAATCCGCAAATCCTTATAAATATCACGCTGGAACTTCA
>CAJTVL010000247.1 GCA_910579425.1 uncultured Lachnospiraceae bacterium
ATCCTGATGAAGGGGTACAGCATGCCCTTTCCACCCTGTTCCGGGCATTCCGCACATCCGGAAGCGCCTACGGTGTTGTCCGGTATTTCGCCGAAAACAATCTTTCTTTCCCCAAGCGGGCTTATGGAGGCGCATGGGATGGGAAGGTCACATGGGGGACGCTGACCCACAGCCGTGTCCTTGACGTCATCCACAATCCTGCTTATGCCGGAGCGTATGTGTATGGACGCTATCGTGATAATAAGACCATTGATGCCGACGGGCACTTCGAACACCACCCCGTCCGCCTCCCAGACAAAGAAGACTGGAAAGTATTCCTCCCCGACCATCACCAGGCTTTTATCTCCTGGGAAGAATTCGAGGAGAACCAGAAACGCCTTGCCTCCAACCAGACGAATATGGAGCGCTGCGGCCCGGCACGTGAGGGGGCCGCCCTCCTTACAGGAGTCCTTCTCTGCGGGAGATGTGGCCGCCGTATGACAGTCCGTTACACGGGGACCGGCGGCATACGCCCTTTATACGAATGCATCGGCCGCTGGGAGCATGGCAATAAGGCAACCTGTTCCTCTGTCCCTGCCGAAGCCCTTGACCAGGCAGTCTCCGAAAGGATCCTCGCCATCATGAAGCCCTCAGAACTGGAGCTCTCCCTGAAAGTCATGCACAGCATAAATGATGCGGACAGGATGTCGGATAAACAATGGCTCCTCTCCATCGAACGTGCACAGTATGAAGCTGACCGCACAGAGCGGCAGTTCATGCTCGCAGACCCGGAAAACAGACTGGTTGTCCGCTCCCTGGAGTCCAACTGGAACCAGAAGCTCAAAGAACTGGAAAGAGCAAAACAGGACTATGCCACATACAGTTCCAGAAAAGCCTGGGTCCCTTCCGAAAAAGAAGAACAGGACATCCTGAACCTCGCGCAGAAGATCCCAGAGATCTGGAATGCACCGACTTCTACGCCAAAAGAAAAGAAACGTGTCATCCGTATCCTGGTGGACGATATCACTGTCCTGGCAGAAAAACGATGCCCTGATTTTTCAATAGGCATCCGGTTCCGCAGCGGGAAATGCGAACAGCTTTCCTTAAAAAAGAACCTTCCCTATGGCGACCGCAGGCGGCACACTGACAGTACCGTTTCCAGAATCCGTGAACTGGCAGCGACCCTGGATGATTCCGGGATTGCAGCACGGCTGAACCAAGACGGGCTGGTTACCCCTGAGGGAAAGGCCTTCACATATGCCGGGGTTCGGTGGATCCGTTATAAATATGATATTTCCGGCCCCTACGAAAGAAACCGGCAGGGCATATCTGTCGCTGAGGCCGCAGGGCTGCTCGGCATATCCGCCGACAGGGTCTACTACGGCATATCTGCCGGTAAGATTCCCGCAAGGAAGCAGCATCGGGGCTGGCCATGGGAAGTCCTGATTGATGATTCCAATCTGGAATCGATAAAAGCACTTTACACATGATACTTTTAATAAAGCGACTGCCTTCATGATACCCGGAGGCAGCATTCCAAAACAACGTTGGGAGGTGTGCAGTATGAAGAAACCATGGGTACTCCCAGTTTCCGAAATTCTCCTTTTGTTTCTTTGGGTATTTCTGCCCTGC
>CAJTVL010000248.1 GCA_910579425.1 uncultured Lachnospiraceae bacterium
AAGTGGATTATTCCAGGTTTATGAATGCAACAGCATCTATGGCATTGAAACTAATCCCCAAATCTTTAGAGACACAGCCCGTTTTTTTATGCATTGATGATACCATTGTTCCCAAATATGGAAAGAAATTTGAGGATGTCTCAAAACTCTTTGACCATTCCACGCACAACGGCAGCGGCTACCTGAACGGACACTGCTTTGTGAGTGTCATGCTCTGCGTGCCAATGTGGGATAAAGACAGGATTGTTTACCAGGCGTTTCCGCTTTCCTACCGTATGTGGCAGAAAGACGAGTCAAAATTAAAGCTGGCTGCTTCCATGGTGCGGCAGGCCATGCCTGAATTACAGGAAAAGACGAATGTCATTATCCTATGCGACAGCTGGTATACAAAAGGGGATCTGGTTTCTGTCGTGGATGAATACCCAAACCTTGGCCTAATCGGAAATGCAAGGTATGACTCTGTCCTTTATGACCTTGCCCCGCAGCCGACCGGAAAAAGGGGAAGGCCTGCAAAACATGGGAAACGCCTTTCGGCGGAAAAAGATTTTACACTTTCGGATGAAAAAATAGGCGGTTATTATATTGGGAAGCGCCGTATCCTTACAAATATTTTCGGCACAAGGGAAGTCCTTGCCTATGTGACAGCCACAGAGAAGGAAGGCGGTTCCAGGCGCCTGTTCTTCAGTACGGTTTTCCCAACACAGCTGCAGATTTTTTGTGCATGGCAGGAAAAGACTCCCCTGAACCAGACGGGGAGTGCATGGATGGATTACATCCCCTTGGTCCTGTACTCATTCAGATGGAATATAGAAGTCAGCTATTACGAACAGAAAACCTTCTGGTCACTATGCAGCTATATGGTACGCAGCCGGAAAGGGATTGAAATGCTGGTTAATCTGATCAACATAGCTTATTGTGCGATGAAACTGCTGCCATATCAGGATGAAGCATTTTCAAAGTACCGTAGGGAAAGCGTACAGGATTTCAGGTTTGTACTCAGCGAGAGGATCAGGCAGGAGGTATTTTTTGCCACTTTCGTGAAAAAGAGCGAAAGTATAATAAAATCATCTGTCCATATGAGAGCCTTAAAATACCTTGTTCAGCAAAAGGAGCACTATTTATAATAGTTGTAAAGTGGTGATGAAGCATTAAAAAGTGTAAAAAATATACAGGAATCTATGGAAGATTTACTGTATGATTTATATGATTTAGGGTGCAAAAATATAATTACATGCAGAAGCAATCTTATTGAAGTAAATTTATTACGGAATTGCCTCTGTGTTACAATATTAGCTTTTGGAAAAATAGAAGTAAAACGGTGGCTTGATAATTTTTATGCAGTTAATTCAGATTTTAAAATAAACGAATGGAACAGACGTATAAATAATGTTGATGATATAATATCAAAAATGATTTTTACGCCACTAATTTTATATATTTGTGTTGTACAAAATATTGAAATTGACAATATAAAAAGTATTGGGCAGTTATATGATATATTGTTTGATATATCACATGGAGAGGTTGCTGTAACAAATCATAGGAAAAGAGCTAACCTAAAAAAGGGCGAATGGTTAAGTCTTAGAAATTCCGTTACA
>CAJTVL010000249.1 GCA_910579425.1 uncultured Lachnospiraceae bacterium
TGATCCCTTTTCTGGCATAGGTTTTGATCAGAGCCTCATCCAATAACTGCTTCTCCTCGTGGTTCATGTCCGGAATCAGCAGGCTGAAGAAAATATGCAGCTTCTGGATCTTGGAAGCAAGCGCCGAGGCATCCAGCGTCGGACCGTCCAGCAGTTCATTGACGGAGTTATCGACCTTCCGGATCTCCATGATGTTGATACAGCTCCGGCTGGCCGGAGAGATCTGGATAAATTCCCCGCCTACATTTTTACAGGCGCGGTAGAACTCATGCCCCTTTAGAGGCGCGATGATGAATACCTGGATGCTTTTGCGGCGCATCCGAAGCGCCATGGTCTGCATGGTAAAGGTCTTTCCGGCTCCGGAACAGCCCAGAATGCAGATATTGGAGTTCTTATACTGTTTGGAATCGAAGATATCTGCAATGCTTATTGACTCCGAACAGGATGCCGTTATCATCGCAGATACTATAACTGGTAAATGGATAACAGCTTGCAGCCCCGGTGGTCAGCACATTCCGTTTGGACAGCTCATAAAGCTTTTTATCTAAGGAGGCCAGCGGCAGGGAAGAAAGGAATCCCTGTTCCTGCAGAAAATAGCAGGAACGCAAGTCCATATCCTGGGAAATCAGGAGTTTCTTCATCTCCTGTATCCGCCACTGCAGTTCCTCCAGGTCGGATGCCGTAATGGTAATGAGCAGGTTCATGTAGTAGAAATCCTCATTATTGGCGAGTCCGGCCTTTAGAAAATATCCAGAACGGATCGCGGAATCCAGGTCGTCAAAGTCTGAATTGGTATCCGAGGCATCCTTGATCTTGGAACGGTTGATACGGATCTGCTGTCCCAGACGCTGCTGGATCTTGTCCTTCGGCTGCTTATGAAGATAGAAGTCAATATCAATCCCTTCCCCCGCGTTGATGAGGAGGGAGAGCCAGCCGGGAGTGACCTTATTCTTATAGCCGTCTGACGGAACCATGAGATAAGTATGGTAAAGCCCGTTGATCCGTACATAATTGCTGTGCTTCAGATCCAGAGATTCCGGTGCGGTAAACGCATTGCAGTGGATGGTATCCACATCTTTCCCCTCCGCCATGCGCTTCCCTAATACTTGGGTGATCCGTTCCGGGAGAGGCTTGTCGGTACACAATGTCCGGTTCAATAGCGTATAGAGCACGTCCGTAGTAAACTCATCCTCATTTTCATGCGTAACCACATCGTTGCCGCACTGATAAAGAAAGGTCTTTGCCGTCTGTGCCGCCGTCTCCAGTGCCGCCAGGATTTCCTTTTCCTCTGTCTTCCGGTTTATATTGAACGGTTCATACTCAAAAATAAGAAAAAAGCGGCGGGATACGGCCTCCCTGGAGCTTAAATGCCGGACGAACTGGATATAATCCCGTTGAAGTTCCCGACATCTGGGATCTGATTCCCGTTCCAGCTCTCTTGCAGACTGCTCTAAGTGCCGGTTAATATCCGCTTTCTTGGAGATCATCTTAATCTGGAGCTTCACAGGGCTGATCTTTAAATAAGAAATAAAGCTGTAAATGATGCTCTGCTGTTCTCTGGCACTTCTTAACAGGAAGTTGATCGGTTCAATCTCCA
>CAJTVL010000250.1 GCA_910579425.1 uncultured Lachnospiraceae bacterium
TTCCTGATCTGTACGTTTGATACGTTTCTGAGCCATGAAAGCTCACCTCTTCCTATTTATTTGGAGTAAGCGCGCATAGAGCAATCGAATGATTTGATAGTCAACATGCCCTGAATGCAAAAACCGGGAAATGGGGAAATGCTTCTCCAGTTAAAGAGATTATCGCACAGATTTCGCGACTTGTAAAAACGCTAGATTATTCATCGCTTACATCTGATGTGACTGTCTTTCTTCCTGAAAGCAAAAAAAGCAGCGAACTGTTTTTTACCAAACTCAGTTCACTGCTTTACTGTATCTGTTATTAAGTTACTTTGATTATGCAAGTACAGGCTCCCTCTTTTTGATAACAGCCTCTACTTCTTCAATCGTCTTTTTTACAATCTCTGCAATCTGAACAGAAGTATATCCTTTCTCATGCATAGTCATAATCACTTCTGCTAAAGTATTATCCCTTATTCCCTGTGACAAATTACACATGGCGCTCACGTCCTCTCTAATTCTATCATCTACCGCAATGCTGTACTCTTTTTCCATGATCCCTAATTTTTCATCAATAGAAAGCTCCATTGACAACAGCGTACTCAGCAGGCGGTGCAACTCATATTTATCATCATGCTCCGGAAGTTCATTTTCTATACCGATCAGGACAATATTCAGCAGGTCAAGACCGCCTTTCCACGGATAAGAGCCTAACAGCTTATCATCCGTCAGATGCACATAGTCCATGCTGTTCTCGTCCATGTTCATGCACACCCATATGGAGAAAACACGTTTAATATCGTTATAGTTTGTCTTGACAAAATCCCTTTCCTTCTGCGAGGAAACAAGGCGGCTCACATAGAAAACTGCCCTGTTCAGGATATGGTAACTTGTCGGTTCATCCTTTTGTGCCTCTAAATTCACGATAACCTGCGAGATACCGTCTTTCATCCGCACATAAAAGATAATGTCAAACCTTACAAGCCCTTCATTGATCTCCGCATTTTCCGTATTCATCCCGACAATGCGCTGCCCATTTTCTTCCTTTCCGGCATTGGTCAAACCTGGCTCTACTGGAACCACACCGATCAATGGCTCTCCCTCAATATAGAACACCACTTCTTTCGGGTTCATTCCCCGGAACTCATCAACGGTCTTTACCAGAATATGCGCCAGAATGATTTTATTTCCTAACAGGCGTTTTGCCTTATCATCATATTGTGCGTCCTGGTCTGCTGCGCTGACCGCATTTTTAATTTCAGTGTCTATTGACATATCCACAGCCATAACCTCCTTTTGCTCACTTGCAGGAAATGTAAAAGCCATTCCCCAAAGGTATATGACCTCTAAATTATTATACCTTGAAATTCCCGCTAAATCAATCGGAACTTTTTAGATGACATGTCAGAAACAGTTGGAATCTCAAATATTATAAAATCGTTATAGCGTTTCCTCCTTCCCCTTCACTTTTTCAATACTCAATTTGTCTGTTCCAGACACTTTCGCTTTGAACGTTTCCAATTTCTCTCTCAGCGATGTCCGCTGCACAGGCTTGTCAGCCATTGCCGCCGCCAGT
>CAJTVL010000251.1 GCA_910579425.1 uncultured Lachnospiraceae bacterium
AATAAAGAAAAGGTTGCTGCTTTGGCGTTAAGCTTTAGCAACAACCTTTTCCTGTTTTATTTTGGGCGGGCGTTTCCGTTCATATATTTCTGATATCTTCTGATATACATCTACATTTTGTGAGCGTAACAAATAGACTATGCTTAAGCCATTACAAATATCGTTTAAACTTTCTTGGCTCCGCAGAGTAATTGCCTGCTTCTGTTTTCGTTTGTAGACTCTTGCCAATCTTTCACATAGGGAATTATTGGCTGGAACCCGTTTGTCATGCAGGAACAATAATTCACTTTCTTTATATTCCCTTAACCGGAGAAATAGATTATACCCTTCCCTATAATACTCAGTTGGCGGCTCATCCTGATATTCTTTCTCCGCCTTGTTCAGGATTTCATCATACCTTTTCTCGAATCCCTCAACAATTATCGGATCAAGTTCTTTCTCCCCCAACCCATTTCGGTAATGCAGCATCTCCTGGAACAATCCGTGCATCTCCTTGTTCCATTCCAGCTGCGGCTCATTCTGCTCGCTGCCGATCAGATAGCGGCAGTCATGCTGGGTACACTCCTGATGTTTTGTTCCATAACGGTAAAATGTCTTGTCATGGTCATGCAAGACAATCCCAACATAATTCTCTAGCGGCGTTCCTTCTATTCCTTTATGCCCTTTTTTCTCCCTGCCTATATAAAGTGCCACATCTGCGATCGGGGATGCAAGTATAAGGACCTGCGCACTGTGCCCATTTACAGATGCGTTTGTAAAATCTGCATTCATGACCGGAGACTGCATTAGTTTCTTTATAATCTCTTTTTTCTCTTCCGCTGTTTTCTCTGAAAATTCTCTGGTAAGACCATTGATCATGCCGTCGGACAGTTCGATCTCGCCTTTTGTCAATTCTGAGATTAGCTTTCTTATTTTTCCATGGGATACGTTGCATTCATTGCTCAGGAGAAAGGCAAGTGCCTTCACCGTCCCGTCATAGTTCACTTCATTGATATATCCTTCTGGAAATGGAGCATGTACACGGGCTCCGGTTCTTTTGTCACGGTATTCCTTTGTCGTATATTCCATGACCGCTACAGACATCTGGATGACCACTTTCTGTTTCCGAATGATTTTTCCTGTCTCATAATAATTCTCTTTATCCAGGTATTTTGCAGGCGCAGGGATTTCATGTGTCTCTGTTACGGCATGGAGCTTCCTGCGGTGTCCGGCATGGCCTGGCTGTCCGCCTGGTTTCCGGTCAGTTTTTACCCGGCTGTTCGGGATTTTTTTCCTGCCGGGTTTCTGCTGGGAAGAGGGGATGGATGAATTCTCAAAATCCATATTGACCTGCGCAGTCAGTTTTTGGTTCAGGCCTTTTTCTTCCTCCAGTTCAGCCCCTACCCTGTAGAATTCCTGTCTTATATCACGGCATTTATCTAATGCTTCATCTCTCTGGCGAACAACTTCCAGATTCTCTTTTTTGAGCTTTGCAATGAGACGGTCCTTCCTGTCAAGTTCTTTCTGACATTCGTGGTAAAGATCA